>JBDHSR010000095.1:0-9931 GCA_039808305.1 Gemmobacter sp.
ATCTCGATCTCGGCCAGCCGGCGGCGGAAGCGTGGCGCGGCGAGGCGACGGGTGACCGAGCGGCAGATCATCGCCTCGCGCGCGGGATGGCCGGTCTGCTCCGCCTCGGCGAGGATCGCCTTCAGCCAGGGGCCATAGGCGCGGCGGCGGCGCCAGAGCCGGTGGAACAGCGCCGGCGACAGCGTGCCCGCGCCGGCGGCGTCGATCAGCTCGGGCAGGATGCCGAGGGTGAAGAGCGCGCTTTCCACCTTCTCGCCGAGGAATTCGGTGCGCAATTGCCGCACATGGGGGCGGGTGAACAGCGCGGCGTGCATCGCGTCCTCGCGCTGCCGGGGATCGCAAAGGATGAAGACCCGGCCCGCGCCCTCGGTCATGTCCGGGGCATAGCCGTAGCGGTCGGTGAAGCAGAGCCGGCGTTCGGCGAGGTGCCGGCGGTCCCAGCCGGTCACGCGCGGATCGAGCGTGGCGCGCGGCTGCACGGCGAGCACCGTGGCCTCCGGCGCGCAGACCGAGAAGGCGCAGGCGGCATAGCCGCCCATCCCGGCGCCGTAGAACACCACGCGGTCGAAATCCTCGAAGAAGGCGTCGTCGACCAGCCGGTCGAAATAGCGGTAGACCGCCGGGTCGCGATACCAGGTGCCGCCCTCGGCGATCAGGCAGAGATGCGACCAGCCGTGGCGCTCGGCCAGCGCCATGCCCTTCGGCATCTGCCTCGGCTCGGCGCGGACATCCGCCAGCGTCTCGAAGCTGACCAGCAGCGTCGTGCCCTCGTCGGCGAAGAAGGCGAAATGCCGGGCGCCCACCTCCTCGAAATGGCCCTCGTCCTCGCAGATCTCCTCCAGCCGGGCGATCCAGGAGGCCCGGTCGACAGCCGCCGAGGCGTCGTAGCGGGAAGCGGTTCCGGGGGTGGTCTGGGTCATCGCGGCGTCCGGTGCAATCGTGCTGATCGTGTCACGGGAGAACGGATGACAGTGTCGCGTGTCCAAAGCGGGCAGACAAGGGGGCGGTGGCAAGGCAACGCGCGGATCGGCGGAAACAGTCGGGGCGGACTGTTTCGGCCGGACGGGGGTGGCGGGGCGCGGGATCAGGCGGTGGCGGGCTCGTCCTCCGCCGCGTCCGGCACGTCGAGATCGCCCTCGTAGCCGCCCTCCTCGGGCGGGGCGGCCTCGCCCGCCGCCATCCGCGCGCGATGGGCGTCGATCTGCGCCACCATCGCGGCGAATTCGGGATCGGCATGGAGCTCCGCGACCTTGTTCTGGTGCCAGCGGATCGCGCGTTCGTGCAGGGTGTTCAGCCGCCGGTCCGACAGCAGATCCGCCATCCAGGCCTCGGTCGCCGCGTCGTAGCGGCGGATCATGTCGCAGGGCTCGTCATTGGCGTCGTTGCGCGCCCAATAGGCGAATTCCATCTTGTTGTTGACGTGGTTCACCTTGCCGCGCGCCGATTTCACCAGGAAACTGTCCATCGAGCGCAACTGGTAGTGGTTCACCTGCGCCACCGAATAATCGGCCTGCACATGCAGGATCGACTTGCCGGTGATGGCCGGGATGCCACCCGGGATCTCGCGCTTCAGATGCGGCTCGTAGTCCGGCGTCACGATGGGCACATGCACGCCCAGCCGGCGCAGATGCGGCAGGATGGAGCCGCGGAACAGCGTCTTGGGAAAGGCGTGGGGCCGGGCCAGCGGTCCGGTCGTGGCATTGGCGAGGGTGAATTGCCGGCTGATGCGGCCGGGCAGATAGTCGCGCTGGCCGGCGGTGCCGAAGGTGCGCCAGGGCACGCAGATCGCCTCGACCTCCGGGCTGCCGGCGGCGACCAGCGCGCGCACCGACCCGTCGCCCGCGCGCGAGACGAGGAATTCGTCGGCGTCGCAGACATAGAGCCAGTCCGCGATCTTCGCCTCGTCATATTGCAGCGCCTGCCGCAGCGCGCGGCGCTGGATGGAATCGCCGGGCTTGTAGCGGGTGGGGTGGTGGCGGGCGAGGCCCATCTTGGCCAGCCGCTGCACCATCTGCGCCGTGGTATCCTCGCAATCGTTGGTGCAGATCACCAGATTGTCGAAGCCGAGCGCCTTGTGATGGGCGACCCATTCGATGAAGAAGGCCCCCTCGTTCTTCATCGTGGTGATCAGCGTGTAGCTCTCGTTACTCATCCGGTCCTCGTCAATGCTCGGCATCGCCGACATGGTCGACGGTGAAGAAGAAATCGGGCGGCAGGTCGCGGTCGTGCAGGTCGGGCGGGATGACGCCCGGCCCGGCGAGGAACACCGCCGAGCCGAAATGCTGCTGCAACCGGCAGAGCCGTTCCATCCGCGCGCCGGTCAGCTCGGCATAGAAGGCGCGGTAGTTCGGGGTCTGCATCAGCTCGGCGATCTTGGCGCGGTGGCAGGCGACGGAATGCGCATGCGCGGCGCGGATCTCGGGATCGGCCATCAGCCGGTCGTATTCCGCCCGCGCCGCCGGGATCATGCGCTGGATCGAGCGGTCCTCGTCGGCATTGTGGTTCATGCGGAACCAGTAGTTCAGCCCCTGGTCGCGGTCGACATGGTTCACCCGGCCGCGGTCGCGCTTCACGAGGAAGCTTTCGGCCGAGCGCACCGCGTAGTGGTTCAGTTGCACCAGATCGTAGCCATAGGTCTCGGCGGTGGAGCGCCAGGCGTTGCGGTAGGCCTCGATGGGCATCGGCCGGCCCGAGCCGTTCAGCCAGACCACCTCGTTCCACAGGTCGGGCTTCAGCCCCTTGGGGCGGTGGACGCCGAGTTTCTTGTAGATCTCGATATTGCGGAACAGCGTCTTGAAGCCCCAGGCCTGATGCGGCTTTCGCACCAGTTCCGGCGCGCAGCGGGTGAACTGTTCGATCAGGAAGCGGTCCTCGTAGGCGCGGACCTCGGAATTGCCGAACAGCCGCCAGGTGAGCGAGATCATGTTGGCCTCGCCGATCGCCTCGTAGAGCGCGCGCAGCGTGCCGTCGCCGACCTTGACGTCGATGAACTCGTCGACATCCATGCAGATGCCCCAGCCGCAATTCTGCATCACGGGTTCGGATTCGGCGGCCTGCAAGGCGGCGTGTTGCGGCTTCAGCTCGCCCCCCGGCACATAGGGGTTGACGCGGTGCTGCACGATGCCCTTGCGGGTCAGCAGCTCCAGCATCGTGTCGGTGCCGTCGCTGCAATCATTGGTGTAGATCAGGAAATCGTCCACCCCGATGGCGCGGTGATAGGCCAGCCATTCCAGGATGAACGGCCCCTCGTTCTTCATCGTGGTGACGATGGCGGTGCGCCCGGCCTCGACGGCGCGGGTCGGCGCGGCGCGCGGGCGCGAGACGGGCGCGCGGATCGGCTTGTGGCCGAGCGGGCCGGCGGCGAGGTCGATCAGCGCCGGATCCTCGATCAGCGAGGATTTCGGCGCGAGCTCCCCCGAGGCGCGGCCCGGCACCCGGATCGCCATGGCGCGCAGGAAATGCGCCACGCCCTCGTCGTCGGGCTTGGCATAGCTCACCCGCAGCAGGCGCCAGGCGTTTTCCAGCCCCGCCTTGCGCGGGGCGACGCCCCAGCGCCCGATGCCGCGCCGGCCGTCGAACTGGCGGCAGATGTGATCGCCGAACGCGGCCTCGCGCCCGTTCCGCACCCGCCAGGGATAGGCGCGGTGGCCGACGAGCAGGATCACCCCCTTCGGCGCCGCGGCGCAGAGGTCGAACACCCCGTCGCTGCCCGCGGGCCGGGGCAGCAGCAGGTCGGTCACGTCGAGCGCCAGCACCGCCCGCGCCTCGGTCAGGAAGCGCCATTTCATCATCTCGATCACCAGCCCCTCGCCGAGGGGCGCGCGCCAGGGATCGGGCTCGGGCACCGCCATGCGGTCCTTGCCCGGCGCGTCGGGGGCGAGATAGGGATGGTTCTCCGGCCCGAGGCCGGGGCGGCCCAGCGGCCGTTCGGCATCGACCACCACGACGCGCAGCGCCACCGGCCCCAGCGCCTCGGCGAGCTCGCGCGGGAAGGCGGCGGGGTCGTCGCCCGGCATCCGGTTCACGATCAGCGCCGCCTGCAACCCGTGATGGCGCGCGTGGTGGCGCAGCCCCTCGGCCACCTGCGCGGCGGTTTCCTCCAGCCGGAAGCCGAAGCTGGTGTTGCGGTCGCGGAACAGCTCCGGCTCGGCCTCCACCGGATCGAGTTCCAGCGCGCCGCCCCCGGCCAGCGCCAGCCGGGGCGGCCCTTCGGCCACCACGGCCAGCGCGCCCGACAGCGCGCGGATCTCGTGGGGCAGGGCGCAGCCCGGCCCGCCATCCGGCGCGATCCGTCCCGCCTCGCCGCCCTGGCCGAAGAAGACGCGCAGCCGCGCGCCGTCGCGCACCGCGCCCAGCAGCAGCGGCAGATCCGCGATCCCGGTCGCCCGCGCGCCGAGGCGGCGATGCAGCACCTCGCCCCGCGCTTCGGCTTTCGCATTGCGGCCTGTCCGCTGATCCTTCGGCATGGCGCCGCCTGCTCCTGTCATCCGGCCTTTCCGGCCGTTCTTGGTCCCGTGCCTAGCATGGTCGGGCCAGTCTGACATAGGGATATGGCCGGAAGAAGTCTATTCTGTTGCAAATCTTGAGAAAATGGTGACACTCGTGCCGAAATGAGAACAATCGGCGGGGCGCGGCGGCGCGATCGCGGTATCGGGTAACGAGGCGGACAGGATGACACGGCAGCGCGAGGTCGGCACGCTCTGGATCGGCGGCGGTTTGAGCTTTCTGGAGCAGCTCTGCCTGAAATCCTTCGTCGATGCCGGCCAGAAGATCACGCTGTTCTGCTATGGCGAGGTGGAGGGGGTGCCCGAAGGGGTGATCCGCCGCGACGGCCGCGAGATCCTCGATACCGAGGAGTTCCTCAAATACGAGGGCAAGGACAGCTACGCCCTGTTCGCCGACCTGTTCCGGCTGCACATGATGAAGAAATGCCCCGGCATGATCTGGGTCGATACCGATGTCTATTGCTGGCGCCCGATGACCTATGAAAGCGACTACGTCTTCGGGCTGGAGAAGGAGATCAGCAAGACCGGCTCGCCGCGCATCAACAACGCGGTGCTGGGGCTGCCGGCGGACAGCCGGATGCTCGACGAGATGCTCGAATACACCTCCGATCCCTATGCGGTGCCGGATTTCCTCAAGCCGAAGATCAAGGAGGAATACCGCCGCCTGGCCGATGCGGGAACGCCGGTGCATGTCAGCAAGCAGCAATGGGGGGTCTGGGGGCCCTCGCTCGTGTCCTATTTCGCGCGCAAGCTCGATCTCGCGCATCTGGCGCAGCCGATCGACAGCTTCTATCCGGTGACCTTCGAGCACCGGACCGAGGTCATCGGCGCCGCGCGCAAGGTCCATGCCCGGATCACCGACGCCACCACCGCGATGCACCTCTGGGCCTCGAACAAGCGGGAGCTCGACCTGCGGCATGGCGGGGTGCCGGTGCCGGGCAGCTTCCTCGCGGAGCTGCTGGACAAGCACGGCATCCGCGCCGCCGACGCGCCGCTGCGCTCGCGCGGCTGGCGGGTGATGGATGGCGAGCTGGCGGACCAGATCGACGTGACCGAACTGCACCGCTTCGCCGACATAGGCGGGCGCTCGCGCGTGCTGGCGCACGAGGCGTGGCGGCGCTGGAAGGCCGCGATCCTCATCGTCGATGTGAACGACCGCGGCGAGTTTCCGGCCCGGACCAGCAAGGCGCTCGCCGAATATCGCAGCTATCTGATCGACCAGGGGGTGCCGCCGCGCAAGGTGCGCATCGCCCGCAGCCTCGACGATCTCGAACCCTGCGACGTGGTGAGCTGCCTGTCCGGCTTCCGCTCCAACGGCAAGACCAAGGATCTGCTGCCGGTCTTCCAGCGCGTGCTGCGCCGGGACGGGCAGATGTTCATCGACATCAAGAAGGGCTCGGGCGGCTTCGGCGTGCTGCGCCCGCTGGGGCAGAGCACCGTCCTGTCGCAGCGCAAGGGCAAGGACAGCGATCTGGCCCGGGTGATGTTCCGCGTGGGCGATCTGCCGGAGCCGGAGCCCGTCATCCCCGCCGCCGCGCCGGAGCGCAACGACGAAAGCTGGGCGGCGATCGCGCGGCAGCTCGCCGGTCCCGACGGGTTCTTCCGCGACGGGCGGGAGCATTCCTTCCTCTATGTCCCGCGCGGCTCCGACACGCTGGTGGTGACCTTCGACAATCTCGACATCGCGATGGAAAAGCGCGAGGACCGCCGCCCCTGGGGCTATTCCTTCATCGAGAAGCAGGGCTGGTCGATGCTGGGGGTGATGGCGAACGGCTGGACCTGGTATCGCGACCCCTGGGTGCACGAGCAGTTCGACGATCTCGCCACCTCGGATTTCTTCGACCGCTACAGGCGGGTGGTGTTCTACGGCGCCTCGATGGGCGGCTATGCCGCCTGCGCCTTCAGCCCGGCCCGGCCCGGCTGCGAGGTGGTGGCGATCAGCCCGCAATCGACGCTGGACAAGACGCTGGTGCCCTGGGAGACCCGCTATGTCACCGCCTGGGGCCGCGATTTCACCGGGCCTTACGGCGACGCGGCCGAGGTGTCGAAGGCCGCCGGCAAGGTGACCATCCTCTACGACCCCTACGAGCCGCTGGATTCCGGCCATGTGGAGCGGTTCGCCCATGACAATGTGGTGAAGCTGCGCACCCCGCTGATGGGGCATCGGCTGGGATCGGCGCTGCAACAGATGGGCATCCTCGCGCCGATCACCGTGGGCGCGCTGAACGGCAGCCTGACCGAGGCCGAGTTCTACCGGCTGATCCGCGCCCGCAAGACCTTCGGCCGCTACCAGAAGGAGCTGTTCCGCCGGGCGCTGTCGCGCGGGCGGCAGGATCTGGCGCGGCGGATCGGCCGCTGGGTGCTGACGCGGGGCGACAACCGCTTCATCCGCAAGGAACTGGCGCGGCTGGACGGCTGAGCCGCCGTTGCGGGACGTCCGTCGCCGGCCTTTCGTCCCATGGGCCAGTCCTGTGTCGAGGCCCGGAGCCTGCGGCGCGGGCGGGGATCGTTCCGCACCGGGGGGCGGTATCCGCCGCCGCGGTCAGGCGACCTTGAGCAGGGTCTCCAACTCGCAGTTGCCCACCACCATGTCGCTCAGCCGCAGCTTGTCGAGCGAGGCGTAGAACGCCTCGACCGCCTCGGCCAGCGCGCATTTCAGCCGGCAGCAACCGGCGAGCGGGCAGGAATTCTCGCCGCCCGCGAAGCATTCCGTGAAGGGCAGGCTGCTCTCGAAGGTGCGGAACACCTCGCCCACCCGGATCTGCTCGGGCGGATGGCCGAGCATCAGCCCGCCCGCCCGGCCGCGCACCGTGTGCAGGAACCCCTTCTGCGCGAGCAGGTGGATCACCTGCGCCAGATGGTTTTCCGAGGCGTTGCAGGCTGCCGCGACCTCGGCCTTGCGGACGACGCGGCCGGGATTGACCGCGCAGAACATCAGTGTGCGCATGGCAAGATTGGTGCGTGTGGTCAGTCTCATCCGGCGACTCCGCATTTGCTGGCCGGAACAGGCGTAAAAGCTGAATCCCCGATGCGACATGATCTGGATCATGTTTCCCGGATTCAGCTTTTCCTGCGGCGGCATGCCGCAGGCCCGGCGCGGTGGCCGCGCCGCGACAGGATCGCGGGCGGAATCGTCCGGGCACGGATTTCCGTTTGTTTGCGCTAACAAATGGTGTATGGCCGCCGGAAATTCCGAAGACACATGCCGGAAATGCCGCGCCCGGCGGCAGCGATGGCGACAGGCGCTTGCGCATCGCGGCGCGGGTGCAGCTTACTGGGCGCAGGCAACGACAAGTGGATAGCGACGTGACCGAACCGACCGCGCCGGAGCTGAAGGCGGCGATCCTGCGCCACCTGACCTATACGCTGGGCAAGGATGTCCCGCATGCGAGCCTTTACGACTGGCGCATGGCGCTCAGCTACGCGATCCGCGACCGGATCGTGGAGCCCTGGTTCGCTTCGACCCGCAGGACATGGGAAGGCGGGCACAAGCGGGTGCATTACCTGTCGATGGAGTTCCTGATCGGGCGGCTGCTGGAGGATGCGGCGATCAATCTCGGGCTGCGCGACACGGCCGAGGCGGTGATGGCCGATCTCGGCCAGGATTTCCGCGCCATCGTCGAGGACGAGCCGGATGCGGCGCTCGGCAATGGCGGGCTGGGCCGGCTCGCCGCCTGTTTCATGGAAAGCATGGCGACGCTGGGCTGCCCGGCCTATGGCTACGGCATCCGCTACGAGCACGGGCTGTTCCGCCAGCGTTTCGAGGGCGGCCGGCAGGTCGAGACGCCCGAGGACTGGCTGATGAGCCGCCACCCCTGGGAGTTCGAGCGGCCGGAGGCCGCCTATACCATCCCCTTCAAGGGCCATGTCGAGACGCGCGGCGGGCGCGAGATCTGGCTGCCGGGCGAGACCGTGCTGGCCGAGGCGCATGACACGCCGGTCGTCGGCTGGGGCGGCCGTTGGGCCAATACGCTGCGGCTCTGGGCGGCGAAGCCCACGACGATGTTCGATCTGGACCGGTTCAACCGGGGCGACCACGCGGCGGCGGCGGAGCCCGAGGCGCTGGCGCGCACGCTGTCGCGCGTGCTCTATCCCGACGACACCACCTATCAGGGCAAGGAATTGCGGCTGAAGCAGGAGTTCTTCCTGACCTCGGCCGCGCTCCAGGACATCCTGCGCCGCTTCAAGGCGGCCGGGCACGCGCCGCGCGACCTGCCGAAACACGTGGCGATCCAGATGAACGACACCCATCCCGCCATCGCCGGGCCGGAGCTGATCCGGCTTCTGGTCGACGGGGACGGCATGGAGTTCGCCGAGGCGATGGAGGTGGCGCGCGCCTGTCTGGGCTATACCAACCACACGCTCTTGCCCGAGGCGCTGGAGCGGTGGGCCACCTTCACCTTCGGCACCGTGCTGCCGCGCCATATGCAGATCGTGGAGCGGATCGACCATTGGCACCGCGCCACCTGGCATCCGCCGCATCGGGTGGGCATCGTCCAGCATCACGAGGTGCGGATGGGCGATCTCGCCTTCATCATGGCGCACAAGGTGAACGGCGTCTCGGCCCTGCACAGCGATCTGGTGAAGCGCGACCTCTTCCCCGAGCTGGAGGCGCTGCATCCGCGCATCGTCAACCAGACCAACGGCGTGACGCCGCGCCGCTGGCTGAAGCTGTGCAACCGCCCGCTCGCCGGTCTTGTCACCGAGACCATCGGCGCGGGCTGGGAGGCCGATCTCGACCGGCTGCGCGGATTGGAGCCGCATGTAGCGGATGCCGGATTCCTCGATGCCTTCGGCGCGGCCAAGCGGCAGAACAAGGCGGCGCTGGCGGACTGGCTCGCCACCCATTGCGGCGTCGCCGTCTCGCCCGACGCCTTGTTCGATGTGCAGATCAAGCGCATCCACGAATACAAGCGGCAGCTTCTGAACATCCTGGAAACCGTGGCGCGCTGGCACGACATCCGGCAGGATCCGGGCCGCGACCGGGCGCCGCGCGTCAGGATTTTCGGCGGCAAGGCCGCGCCGGGCTATGCGGTGGCCAAGGAGATCATCCATCTGATCAACGACGTGGCGGCCGTGGTGAATGCCGACCCGCTGGTCGGCGACCGGCTGAAGGTGGTGTTCCCGCCGAATTACAATGTGAGCCTCGCCGAGCGGCTGATCCCGGCGGCGGATCTGTCGGAACAGATCTCCACCGCCGGGATGGAGGCCTCGGGCACCGGCAACATGAAGTTCATGATGAACGGCGCGCCGACCATCGGCACGCTGGACGGCGCCAATGTCGAGATATTGCGCGAGGCGGGGGCGGAGAACTTCTTCCTGTTCGGCCTGACCGCCGAGGAGGTGGCGCGGCGGCGCGGGATGCCGGATCAGGCGCGCGACGCCATCCTCGCCAGCCCGGCCTTGCAGGACGTGCTCCAGATGAT
>JBDHSR010000096.1:0-9668 GCA_039808305.1 Gemmobacter sp.
AGGCGGCGGCCGAAGCGCAGCTCGCCCGCCGGGCTCCAGTGGTCGCCGTCCGACCAGTAGAGCCGCTCGCAGCTCATGAAGTCGCGCGCCATGTCGAAGCCGAGCGCGCGCTGCGGCACATGGCCGAAATCGCGCTCGGCGGCCTCGCGGGCGATCTCGGCATCGACGCGGGCGAAGGCCTCGGCCTGGCCGGGGCGCAGCCGCTGCGCCGCGCGGCAGCCGCCATGCAGCAGCCGGTCGGGGCTGACATGCGGCTCGATCCGGGGGCCGAGCCAGGTGACCTGCACCCCCGCCGCCTCGATCCGCGCCAGATAGTCGCCGATCCGGTCGATCATCGGGCGGTCGACGCCGAGTGCCGGCAAGGGCGCGAGGTCGGAGGCGCGGGCGAAGATCTGGCGCGAGCCGGCGCCGCCGTCGGGCGTCCGCAGCAGATAGGCGCCGGACTGCACGAACAGCACATGGGCGAAGAGGCGCGGCGCCTTGCGGGCCAGCGCGGCGAAATCGCCGAAGGGGCAGGCGGCCTCCGCCTCGGCCGGGCGGCAGCCGCCATCGGTGACGCCGAGCAGGAAGGGCGTGTCGCCGGTGCGCCGCAGCGCCTCGAACAGGTCGATGCCGTGGCTGTCGCCCAGCACCACCGCCGCGGGCCCGTGGCGGGCGGCGCAGGCCGCGATGCGCGCCTCGGCCGCCGCGTCGATCCGGGTCAGGTTGAAGCGGCAGGACCCGTCATCGGCGGGCAGGGTGGCGCCCGCCCGCGCCTCGGCGATCAGGTCGAGCATGGCGGCGCGCTCGGGGTGGAGCCGCCGCCAGAGCGCGTCGTTGCCCCGCGTCGCAAGTCCGCTTGCCGCGACAACGGCCAGCCCCGCCAGCGCCGCGCCGGCGCCGGTGAAAATGCGGCGGCCGGGCAGGCGGCCCCGGCGGAACGGCTGTTCGATCCAGGCCCAGCTTGCCCAGGCCAGCAGGAAGGACAGGCCCGATAGCCCGGCCATCACCCCGGCGGAGGGCAGCGTCGGGCTGAGGATGCGGGCGAAGGCGAAAAGCGGCTGGTGCCAGAGATAGGCCGAATAGGAAATCAACCCGACCGCCACCATGGGCCGCAGCGCCAGCGCCCGCCCCACGACATTCCCCGGCCCGGCATGCAGCACCAGCAGCACCGCGCCCCCCACCGGGACCAGCGCGGCCAGCCCCGGATAGCGCGTCTCCGCCCCGTGCAGCACGAAGGCGGCAAGGATCAGCCCGAGGCCGAGCCCGGCCAGCGCGCCGCTCTGCCGGCGCGGCCCGCGATGCAGCCAATATGCCGCCAGCACCCCGGCCAGCAATTCCCAGAACCGCGACAGCGAGAAGAAGAAATTCGCCTGCGCCGCCGCCCGCGATCCCCATTCCGCCAGCCCGAGGCTCGCCAGCGCCATCGCCGCCAGCACGAAGGGCAGCGCCCGGCGGAAGCGGCGCATCCCCAGCGCCAGCAGCGGCGGGAACAGCAGGTAGAACTGCTCCTCCACCGCGAGGCTCCAGGTATGCAGCAGCGGCGCCTCTTCCAGCGCGGGCGAGAAATAGCCGCTATTCGCCCCGAAGAGCAGGTTCGACACGAAAAGCAGCACCGCCAGCAGCGATTCCGAATATTCGTCCAGCTGCGGCGGGATCATCACCGCCCAGGCGACAAGGCTGACCGCCGCCAGCATGACGGCGAGCGCCGGCAGGATGCGCCGGGCGCGGCGCTCGTAGAAGCGCAGGATGGAATAGGTACCGCCCTCGATCTCGCGCAGCAGGATCGCGGTGATGAGATAGCCCGAGAGCACGAAGAACACGTCCACCCCGGCATAGCCGCCGGCCAGCGGCACCACGCCGCCATGGAACAGGATCACCGCCGTCACCGCGATGGCGCGCAGCCCGTCGATCTCTGGCCGGTAGGGCAGGCTCACTCCGCCTCCTGCTCCTTCAGCAGCCGCTCGGCCTTCTTGCGCACCAGCACCGTGCGCAGGTCGTGCATGGCCAGAAGCAGCGTGTCGGTCACCTCGTCGAGCTGCTCGGGCGTGGCCTTCGACTGCACCCATTGCGTCGTGGTGTTGAGGTGGTCGACCGCGCGGTGGATGTCGTCGATGTCGCGCCGGGCGAGCAGGGCGACGCGCGCCGCCATCCAGTCGCGGATCAGCGCGATTTCCTCCGGCGCCAGATCGCGGTCGCCATGCGGCTTGATATTGCCGTTCTTCACGTTGACCGTGGCGATCTCTTCCATGTCGATGCGGCGCTGGCGGTTCTCGGTGTCGACCCTGAACACCACCGCGCCATTCTCGCGGATGCGGAAATAATAGTCCGGCAGATCGGCGCCCATCTCAGTCCCCGTTGCCCATGCAGCGCAGGAGCGAGCCGTCGGCATCGACCAGCGCGAACATCCGGGGCGCGGCGCCCGCCGGCTTGAAGAAGCCGGTGAGGCGGGGGATCGCGCGCCGGTCGCCGGGCAGCCCGGCCTTTAGCCAGTCCGCATGCAGCGCATCGACATCATCGACGCGGATGCAGGCGGAGAACCAGCTTTCGCCCGGAACCAGTTCCGGATGGGGGAAGAATTCCAGCTCCAGCGGCCCGCGCCGCAGGATCATCCAGCCGTCGTCGCGGAAGGTCTCGGTGAAGCCGAGCGCTGCGTAGAATGCGGCGGTGGCCGCGAAATCCCGGCTCGGCAGGTTGGCGGTGATCCGGTCGGCCATGCGCATCCTCAACTCAGCCCTTCGCAGAAACGGCGGATGCGGGTGCAGGCCTCGCGCAGCGCCTCGTCGGCGGTAGCGTAGCTGACGCGGAAGTTGGGCGAAAGCCCGAAGGCCGCGCCGAACACCACGGCGACGCCGGTTTCCTCCAGCAGCGCGGTGGCGAAGGCCTCGTCATCGGTGATCCGCGCGCCGCCGGCCGAGGTCTTGCCGATGCAGCCGGAAATGTCGGGATAGACGTAGAAGGCGCCCTCCGGCACGGGGCAGGCGATGCCGGGGCATTGGTTCAGCATCGACACGACCAGATCGCGGCGGCGCTGGAACAGCGCCTTGTTCGCGGCCAGGAAATCCTGCGGCCCGGTCAGCGCCTCCAGCGCGGCGTATTGGCTGACCGAACAGGGGTTGGAGGTGGATTGCGACTGCACCTTGGCCATCGCCCGGATCAGCTCCACCGGCCCGCCGGCATAGCCGATGCGCCAGCCGGTCATCGCATAGGCCTTGGAGGTGCCGTTGCAGGTCAGGGTGCGCCCGTAAAGGCCCGGCTCGATCTGCGCCGGGGTGACGAAGCGGAAATCGTCGAACACCAGATGCTCGTACATGTCGTCCGACATCACCCAGACCTGCGGGTGGCGCATCAGCACATCGGTGAGCGCCCTGAGCTCCGCCTCGGAATAGCCCGCCCCGGTCGGGTTGGAGGGGCTGTTGAAGATGAACCATTTCGTCCGGGAAGTGATCGCCTTTTCAAGCTGTTCCGCGGTGATCTTGAAGTCGGTCTCCAGCCCCGCCGCCACCGGCACCGGCGTGCCGCCGGCCAGCAGCACCATGTCCGGGTAGCTCACCCAATAGGGCGCCGGGATGATCACCTCGTCGCCGGGGTTCAGCGTCGCCATCAGCGCGTTGTAGAGGATCTGCTTGCCGCCGGTGCCGACGCTGATCTGGCTGGGCGTATAGGTCAGGCCGTTCTCGCGCAGGAACTTGGCGCAGATCGCCTGTTTCAGCTCGGGGATGCCGTCGACGGCGGTGTATTTCGTCCTGCCCTCGTCGATCGCCCGCTTCGCGGCCTCCTTGACGTTCTGCGGCGTGTCGAAATCCGGCTCGCCCGCGCCGAGGGCGATGATGTCGCGCCCGGCCGCCTTCAGCTCCTGCGCCTTGGTGGTCACCGCGATGGTGGGCGAGGGTTTGACACGGGCGAGGGTATCGGACAGGAAGGCCATGCTATGCTCCGGCAAGGGGTGGCGCAGTTTTAGGCCGGGGGCGCGGCCCGGGCAAGGGAGTTGCGGATGAGCGAGACGGCGGAAGCGCGGCTGAAACGGATGCGGATGCGGAGCTGGCGGCGCGGCACCAAGGAGATGGACCTGGTGCTCGGCCCCTTCGCGGACGCGCATCTGGCCGGAATGGACGAGGCGGAGCTGGCGCTTTACGATATGTTGCTGGCCGAGAACGACCAGGACCTGCTGCCCTGGGTGCTGGGCCAGCATCCCGCGCCGGAGCGGTTCGCCGCGCTGATCGCCCGGATCGCCGCCTTCGCGCGGGCGCGGTTGCAGGCGGCTCAGCCGCAGCGCTGAGGCGAATTGCCTAAAATCGGAGCGATCTGCCGCAACGGTTTACCCGATCTTTCCATTTTGCGCCGAATCTGCCGCGAAAGATGTCGCGGCGGAGACGGGTATGACGGTTCATCAACAGGTTCTGGATGGCTCCCACCGGGCCTTCATGCTGGGCTATCTGGAAAACCTCGCGCTGATCGAACGGCTGCACCGGCTGCTGCTCGACGTGGTGAAGGACGAGTTCGAGCGGCTGGGGCTGCTGGAGATCAATCCGGTTCAGGCGCTGCTGCTGTTCAATATCGGCGAGAACGAGGTGACGGCGGGCGAGCTGAAGTCGCGCGGCTATTATCAGGGCAGCAATGTCAGCTACAACCTGAAGAAGCTGGTGGAACTGGGCTACATGCACCACCAGCGGTCGGAGATCGACCGCCGCTCGGTCCGGGTGCGGCTGACCGAGAAGGGGCGGCGGGTGCGGGGGCTGTTGCACGACCTGTTCTCGCGCCATGCCGAGGGGTTGGAGAAGCGCGGGCTGATCGGGCCGGCGGCGATGGAGGATGTGAACCAGACGCTGAAACGGATGGAACGGCACTGGACGGAGCAGATCCGCTATATCTACTGACGCCAGAGCCAGGCATGGCCCGCCAGCACGCCCTGCGCCTTGGCGAGCAGCCGGTTCGCCAGCCCCGGATGCGGCAGCCGCCCGGTGGCGAGGCGTTCGACGGTGACCTCGGGCGGGCAGGGGCGGCGGCTCACCGGATCGTAATAGCGCGGATAGGCGATCAGCGCGGCATGGGCGAGCTGTTCCAGCGACGGGCGCGGCAGCGGATGGCCATCCTCCGCATGGCGGCGGCGCGCGGGGATGGGGCCGAGATCGCGGGTCAGCCCCCAGCCGGCATAGAACGGCGCGCCGAGGCAGGTGACCGGCTTGCCGCGCAGCAGCGCCTCGAAGCCCAGCAGCGAGGTCATGGTCCAGACCTCGTCGCATTCGGCCAGAAGCGCGATGGGGTCGGCATGGCGGGCCACCACATCGGCGAGGCGCGCGTCGATGGCGCCGGGGCGCAGCCCGGCCTCGACATCGGGATGCGGCTTGTAGACGATCACCGCCCCGGGATGCGCCGCGCGCACCGCTTGCAGAAGTGCTGCATTGTCGCGCACCTCGCCCGCGCCGAGACGGATCGAGGCGTCGTCCTCCACCTGTCCGGGCACGAGGATACGGTGGCCCTCCGGCAGGTCGGGCCGCGCGCCGCCGAGATTGTATTTGCCGACGCCCTGCCGGACCAGCGCCGCCACCAGCCGCTCGGCCCGCCGGATCCCGCCGGGCGGCGGCGGGGCGAGGATCAGCGCCTCAAGCCGGCTCGGCCGGGTCGGATCGTAATAGATGCCGAGATCGTCGGTGACGAGGCTCAGCGGCGGCACCAGCTCGGCGCCGAGCCCGCGCGAGCGCAGGAAACCGTCCTCCACCCGGCGGATCACGGGCGCGGCCAGCCCCTCGGGCTCGCGCCCGGCCCAGACCAGGAGGCCCCGCCCGCTGCGGGCGGCCAGCGCGGCGGCGCGCGCGGGCGGGTCGCAAAAGCGCAGCGGTTTCGTGCGCCCGAACACCGCCTGCAAGGGGCGGCGCTTCCACAGCCGCATTCCGGCGGCGACATGGCCGTGGCGATCCTCGCGGAAGGCGCGGGTCTCGGCCTCCAGCTGGTCCACCGCTTCCTCGAAGCCGCAGAGCCGGTCGCGGCAGGGATCGTACCAGACAGGGGCGAGGATCATCGCGGCGGCGAAAAGCTGGGTGGGCGAGAGGGTCCTGCCCCGGCGCGGATGCGGGGCGGCGTCGCGGGTCAGGCCCCAGCCGGCATAGAAGGGCTGGCCCAGCACATGCGGCCGGTGCCCGGCCCAGATCGCCTCCATCCCCAGCGCCGAGGAGACGGTATAGACCGCCACCGCCCCGTCCAGCAGGTCATGCGGCGAGACCGGATCGGCGTAGAGCGTCACCCGCCCGTCGCAATCCTCGGGCCCGAAATGGCCGGGGCGCAGGCCGAGCCCGGTTTCGGGATGGGTCTTGATCAGGATGCGGGCGGCGGGATGCTCGGCCTTCGCCCGCTCCAGCATCTCGCGGAAGGTGGCGGCCGAGGCGCCGGCATGGCGGATCGCGGCGTCGCCCCGGGTCTGGTCGATCACCAGCACATAGCCGGGCGGCGGCGGCGGCAGCGCCGGGTCGTGGAGGTTGTATTTCGACAGGTGCAGCGCCCGGATCCGCGCCATGCCGTCGCGCGCGCGCCGCAACAGATCCGCGTCGTCGAGCGGATGGCGGCGGAGCAGGGTTTCCAGCCGCGACGGCCGGCTCGCGTCGAAATGCACGCCCGACCCGTCGAGCAGCAGGCCCAGCGGCGCGTCGCCCGCCCGGCCGGGGCGGAGCGAGCGCAGGAAGGCGTCCTCGATCCGCACCAGCGCGGCCCCCCGCCGCGCCGCCACCGCCTCGCCGCGCGCGGCGTAAGGCGAGCGGCCCCAGACCGCCACGCCATCCTGCGGCCCCGGCAGGCCGAGGCGCAATTCGTGCCCGGCCAAGGCCAGGATGCGGCGCAGCCGGGGCTGGCGCAGGAAACCGGCATTGTAAAAGAACAACCGCCGGGGAAGCTCCCCGGCGGTGTCGGTTCCGTCTCGATCCATCAGCTTCCCGAGCCGGAGGCGGTGCTGGCCAGCGAATCCGCCGCCCCCGCCGTGCCGGTGATGGCGTTGATGGTCTTGCTCCATTGCGTGAACGGCGCCTCGGTCACATAGAGCGTGTCGCCGTCGCGGATCAGGAAGTCGCGCGCCTCGAACATGCCGGTCGGCTGCGTGAGGTCGAGCACATAGACCATGCGCTGATCGCCGCGCAGATCCTTGCGGCCCAGCACGGTATTGGCGATCTCGGCCGGCTCGTTGCGGAAGACGAAGACCCCGGTGGGATCGGCCAGCGTGGTCGACAGCCCGCCCACCTGCGCGATGGCCTCGATGGCGGAAAGCGTCTGGCTCTCGAACGGCACGAGGCTTTGCGCCCCGGTCGCGCCGAGCGCGGTGAAGGCGCGCTGGTCGCGCTCCACCACGATATGGTCGCCGCCGCGCAGCGCGATGTCGAGCGCGGGGTTCTCGTAGAGATCCTGGAGCCAGACCTTGCCGGTCTGCCGCCCGCGCGTCACCCGCACCACGGCGACCGCCGGCTCGATGGCGATGCCGCCGGCATGGGCGATCATCGACGAGAGCGTCCGGGTCGGCCGCTCGATCGGATAGACGCCCTGCGCGCCGACCGTGCCGGAGACGGTGACGGTCTGCCCGTCGCCCGCCGCCCGCGCCACGGTCACCTGCGGATCCGGCGTCTGGCTGTCGAGCTTCTTGGTGATGACCTGGCGCAGCCCCTCGGGGGTCTGGCCCGCGGCCTTGATCCGCCCGGCATAGGGGATGAAGATATAGCCCTTGCCGTCGACCTGCACATCGGTCAGCGCCGAAACCCGCTGGCCGGTATTGCCCAGAAGCGGGTCGTCCTTGACGTTCTCGTAGATCGAGAGCGCCAGCACGTCGCCGGGCGAGATGGTGTCCGAGCCGAGCGTGCCGGCATTGCGGAAACCGTCGCCGAAACCGTAGGCCGGCATGACGGAGGTGGCGCGGGTCACCCGGCTGTTCACCGACACGACGAAGGCATCGCCCTTGTTGAGCACCGAACCGGCGAAGATCTCGCGCTTGTTGGGGCCCGACCGGGGCAGGCCGCAGGCCGCGACGGTCGCGACAAGGGCCGACAGGACCAGAAGCCTGGCCCCTCTGGAGGTATACGAAGTCACTGCTCGGGCTCCTTTTGGAGGATTTGCCTCGGGATTTTTGGGTAAAGCTACAGAAATGCGGCGGAAAACGCCAGTCCTGCCTGCATGGCTCAATTCACCAGCCGCAACTGTTGCCGTGGTGCCGCGTTGCCGGAGGTCAGCGCGTCATAGGGATCCTCCGCCGTCAGCATCATGTCGACCACCTGCCGCAGCAGCGCGCGCCGCCCGCGCGCCGAATAGAAGCCGCCCGGCACCTGGCTGGTTTCCAGCAGGTAATGGCGGTAGTCGCGATAGGCGCGGCTGTCGGGGCGGGCGGGCTGGCGGAAGAAATCCGGCAGCGCCTGGGTCGAGACGAATTCGGGTTTGGCATAGACCGCCGCGCCGAAGGTCTTGAGCGGCAGCCCGCGCCAGAGCACCTGCTGCCCGGCGGTGGAGTTCACGGTGACCGCGCTGCGGGCATGGTTCAGCAGCGGCGCGAGCTTGCCGCCGCGCACGAAATGCACCCGCTCCGCCACGCCGTGCTGGCGGGCGAGGCGGCGGATCTCGCGCGCGACCGGCACCCTTCCGTCTTCCAGCGGATGCGCCTTGAACACCAGATGGTGATGCGGCGCGGCGCCCCTGGCGAAGCCCTCGACCACCACCTGAAGGAACTCGGTCATGGTGGAGAAGGGGGAGTGCATCTGGAAGCTGCTGTCATGTTCCAGTTGCAGCAGCACGAGGTGATAGGGAAAGCCGCCATGGCGGATGCGCAGCGTGGCCGCCATCCGCTCCGCCGCGTGGACCGGCAGCAGGGCGAGGCGCTTGCAATAGAGCCAGAATTCCTGCGGCACGGTGAGCGTGCGGTGCGGCCGGTAGGCCGGATAGTCCCAGAAGCCGGTCAGCACGAACCAGTGATAGAGCGCGCCGTAGAACATGTGCTCGCGCATGTCGCCCCAGCGGGCGGGGGCGTCGGGCAGATCCATGTCGGATTGCGCCAGCGCCGCCTGCATCTCGGGCAGCGAAAGGCTCATCAGCCGGGAATGGCCGTTGGAGCCGCCGCGCTCGTAGGTCACCCAATGCGGGCGGAGATAGCCCTCCTCGAAGACATGGACCGTGATCCCCGCCGCGCGGGCGAGGCGCACGGCATGGGCATGGACCGGCCGCGTGTCGCCATAGAGCACGATGTCGGTGATCGCCTTCGCCTTCAGCAGCGCCGCGCAGGTCTCGGGCCAGAGGTCGGGGGCGCCGCGATAGGGGATGAAGCTCGCCCGGTCGGGCCAGAAGGCGCGGTCGCCCCGGTTGAAGCCCACCCGCCAGACCTCGGCCCCGGCGGCGCGCAGCATCCGGCCGAGCCGGTGGAACCATGGTCCGTGCGGGCCCTGGAGGAACAGGAAGCGGCGTCCCTCGCCCGTCAGGCCGGCGTCGTTCATACTG
Organism: Gemmobacter sp.; assembly: GCA_039808305.1. Lineage (GTDB taxonomy): Bacteria > Pseudomonadota > Alphaproteobacteria > Rhodobacterales > Rhodobacteraceae > Gemmobacter. The sequence continues at coordinate 9,433 of JBDHSR010000096.1, forward strand.
ATACCCGTCATCATCGCATTCCGTCGGTCCTCGCCGTGGCTTAGCACGGCTTCGCCCTGCGGGAAGGGGAAATCTTGCCGCATCATTGCTTTATGGCCGGTAAACCCGGCGGATTTGTGGCGGGTGGCGCGGGGTGTCGGGGAGGTTTCCGGCGGTGGGCGCCGCTCAGGCCGACGAGACGTGCGGGGGACCCGCGACGGCCATTGCTCTCGCCATCCCGCGCAGGCAGAGGGCAG
>JBDHSR010000097.1:0-9650 GCA_039808305.1 Gemmobacter sp.
GCACCGCCTACCCCCGATCATCGCGCTTGTGGCGACAAAGCGCCCGCCCGAGGGGGCGGTCGGGCGCTGCCCGGCGGGGCTTACGCCCCTTGTTCCGGGCGGGGGAAGGGCTCACACCGGCCCTGCCCCGCCCGGCGATCCGGCAATCTGCGCCTCCGCATTGCCCGGCAGGGGCCGGAGCGGGGATCCGGCCGGACAACCGAGGGGGAACACCTCTCCGCCGGCCCCGGGCCACGCCCCCAGTCGCGCCTTGCCACGCCCGAGACCGGGGTGATACAGGGGAAAAAACGATATTGGGAGAAAACGGCCAGATGGCGCCATATCCGACGAGTTTCGACCGGGACGAGCTGCTGAAATGCGCGCGCGGGGAGTTGTTCGGCCCCGGCAACGCGCAGCTCCCGGAGCCGCCGATGCTGATGATGGACCGCATCACCGAGATTTCCGAGGATGGCGGCGAACATGGCAAGGGCCATGTGGTCGCCGAGTTCGACATCACCCCCGACCTGTGGTTCTTCGCCTGCCACTTTCCCGGCAATCCGATCATGCCGGGCTGCCTTGGGCTCGACGGGCTCTGGCAGCTCACCGGCTTCAACCTCGGCTGGCGCGGCTGGCAGGGGCGCGGCTACGCGCTCGGGGTGGGCGAGGTGAAGCTGACCGGCATGGTGCGGCCCGACCGCAAGATGCTCCGTTATTTTGTCGATTTCACCAAGGCGGTGCAGACGCGCCGCCTGACCATGGGCGTGGCCGATGGCCGCGTCGAGGCGGATGGCGAGACCATTTATGTCGTGAAGGACATGAAGGTCGCGCTCTCGGCCAGCTAACGGCAGGATTACGGAAGGAACACCCATGCGTCGCGTCGTCATCACCGGCATCGGCATCGTCTCGCCCATCGGCAACAACGCGGCGGAGGTCGAGGCATCCCTGCGCGCAGGCAAGTCCGGCATCGTCTTCGCCCCCGAATATGCCGAGCACGGCTTCCGCAGCCGGGTCCACGGCATGCCGCAGATCGTGCTGGAGGATCACATCGACAAGCGCGACCTGCGCTTCATGGGGCCGGGCGCGGCCTACAACTTCCTCGCCATGCAGCAGGCCATCGCCGATAGCGGGCTGGAGGACAGCGACGTCTCGAACGAGCGCACCGGGATCATCGTCGGCTCCGGCGGGCCCTCGACCTCGAACTTCTTCCTCGCGCATCAGACGGTGATCGAGAAGGGCGCGCCGAAGCGGATGGGGCCGTTCATGGTGACGCGCTGCATGTCCTCGACCAACTCCGCCTGCCTCGCCACGCCGTTCCGCATCAAGGGCGTGAACTATTCGATCACCTCGGCCTGTTCGACCTCGGCGCATTGCATCGGCAACGGCACCGAGCTGATCCAGATGGGCAAGCAGGACATCGTGTTCGCCGGCGGCGGCGAGGAACTGGACTGGACGCTGTCCTGCCTGTTCGACGCGATGGGCGCCATGTCGTCGAAATACAACGACACGCCGGCGACGGCGAGCCGCGCCTTCGACGCGACGCGCGACGGTTTCGTGATCGCCGGCGGCGGCGGCGTGGTGGTGCTGGAAGAGCTGAACCACGCGCTTGCGCGCGGCGCGAAGATATATGCCGAGGTGACGGGCTACGGCGCCACCTCCGACGGGCATGACATGGTGGCGCCCTCGGGCGAGGGCGGCGAACGGTCGATGCGGCTGGCGCTGTCGACGCTGCCGGAAGGCCGCAGGATCAGCTATATCAACGCGCATGGCACCTCGACCCCGGCCGGCGACGTGACCGAGGTGAAGGCGGTGCGCCGGGTGTTCGGCGAGGGCAATGTGCCGCCGATCTCCTCCACCAAGTCGCTGACCGGGCATTCCCTCGGCGCGACCGGGGTGCATGAGGCGATCTATTCGCTGCTGATGCTGCAAGGCGATTTCATCACCGCCTCGGCCAATGTGACCGAACTCGACCCCGAGCTGAAGCCGGAAGAGATCGCCACCACCTATCGCGAGAATGTCGGCATGGATTCGGTCCTGTCCAACAGCTTCGGCTTCGGCGGCACCAATGCCACGCTGGTGATGAGCAAATACCGGGGCTGAGCCCCCCTGTTCAGGGAGTGCCGCATGGCGGAACTGATGAAAGGCAAGCGCGGCCTGGTGATGGGCGTCGCGAACGAACGCTCCATCGCCTGGGGCATCGCGAAGGCGCTGGCCGACGAGGGGGCGGAGCTGGCCTTCTCCTACCAGGGCGAGGCCTTCGGCAAGCGGGTGGAGCCGCTGGCGGCCTCGGTCGGCTCGGATGTGCTGGTCGATGTCGACGTGACCGACGATGCCAGCCTCGACGCCTGCTTCGCGGCGCTGAAAGACCGCTGGGGCAGGATGGATTTCCTGATCCACGCCATCGCGTTTTCCGACAAGTCGGAACTGACCGGGCGGTTCATCAACACCACGCGCGGCAATTTCCGCAATTCGCTGGATATTTCCTGCTTCTCCTTCATCGACGTGAGCCGGCGCGCGGCGGAGCTGATGCCCGAGGGCGGCAGCCTGATCACGCTGACCTTCCAGGGCTCGACCCGCGTCACGCCGAATTACAACGTGATGGGGGTGGCGAAGGCGGCGCTGGAAAGCGCCACGCGCTATCTGGCCAACGATCTCGGGCCGCAGAAGGTGCGGGTGAACGCGATCTCGCCGGGGCCGATGAAGACCCTCGCGGGCGCGGCCATCGGCGGCGCGCGCGCCACCTATCGCCATACCGAGGCCAACGCGCCCCTGCGCGGCAATGCCACGCTGGAGGCGATCGGCGGCACGGCGGTCTGGCTCTGCTCGGATTACGGCGCCTGCACCACGGGCGAGGTGGTGCGGGTCGATGGCGGCTATCACGTCCTGGGGATGCCGCAGGCCGAGAACCTCTGAGGGAGGTCCGGGGCCGCCCGGAGGGGCGGCTTTCCGTTGCGCGGGATGGCGGGACGCATGGCCGGCCAGCCCGGCTCCCCTGCCTCGCGGCCGCATTCCCTCGAATCCGGCCCCTCGCCTCTCTCGCCACGGCGGCGGGCGACGGACCTGCGGGAGGCCGACGGCCTCCCATCGGGATCGCCAAAGGATCGAACCGATTTCGTCGCGCGATGCCTTCGCCTGCGGCGAGGGATGGCAGGCGCGGCGGGCCAGACCGGCCGCTACCCGCCACCGACGCCGAACGAGCGCAAGCCAAAAGGCCCGCCGGAAGGCGGGCCTCGTCAGTAGCGGCGGGGCTTACTTGGGCAGGGCGTCCTTGATGCCCTCGACATAGAAGTTCATGCCCAGCAGATCGCCATCCGGCGCGGTCTGGCCTTCGGCCAGCCAGGCGGAACCGTCCTGCTTGTTGATCGGGCCGGTGAAGGGGTGATAGCTGCCGGCGGCGATGTCGTCGCGCACCTTCTCGGCCGCCGCCTTCACCTCGGCCGGGATCGCGTCGGTGATCTCGCCGATCTCGACCTCGCCCTCCTTGATGCCGGCCCAGACATCGACCTGATCCCAGCTGCCGTCGATCACCTGGCCCACCCGCTTCACATAATAGGGCGCCCAGTTGTCGATGATCGACGAGACGCGCGGGCTGGGCTTGTATTCCGCCATGTCCGACGCCTGCCCGAAGCCGATCACCTTGCCGCCCGATTTCGCGGCCTCGGCCAGGGGCGCGGTGGAATCGGTATGCGAGGCGATCACGTCCACCCCCTGCTCGATCATCGCCTTGGCCGCGTCGGCCTCTTTCGCCGGGTCGAACCAGGTCATCGCCCAGACGACCGAAAGCTCCACATCCGGGTTCACCTTCTTGGCGTGCAGGTAATAGGCGTTGATGCCCATCACCACCTCGGGGATCGGGAACGAGCCGATATAGCCGATCTTGTTGGTCTTGGTCATCATCCCCGCGATGGTGCCCTGCACCGCGCGGCCCTCGTAGAAGCGGGCGTTGTAGGTCGAGACATTGGGCGATTCGCGCTTGAAGCCGGTGGCGTGCTCGAACTTCACGTCGGGGAATTTCTTCGCCACCGCGTTCGTCGCGTCCATATAGCCGAAGGAGGTGGTGAAGATGATGTCGCAGCCGCCCAGCGCCATCTGGGTCAGCACCCGCTCGGCATCGGCGCCTTCCGGCACGCTTTCCTGCCAGGTGACCTCCACCTTGTCGCCATATTCCGCCTGCACCGCCAGCGCGCCCTGATGGTGCTGGTAGGACCAGCCCAGATCGCCGATCGGCCCGACATAGACGAAGCAGGCCTTGGTCTTGTCCTGCGCCAGCGCCGCGCCGCCGAAGGCCAGCGAAACCCCGAGCGCCGCCGTGGCAAGAAGCTGTCTGCGTTTCATTCGCGTCTCTCCCGTTGGGGGCTCCCGGCCCCGGTTGATTCTGTCCGCGTCTCAGCGCGCGGCGTGGAAATTCTGCCCAAGGCAGGCCGGCGCCGACAAAGCCGCCCGCCCGCGCCCCGAAGACATCACCACCAGCACGAGGATGGTTACCAGATAGGGCGACATCGACAAGTATTCGACCGGAATTCCCGCCCGCGCCGCCTGGAGATTGAGCTGCAACACCGTGATCCCGCCGAAGAGCCAGGCGCCGAGCAGCGCCCGCCACGGCTTCCAGCTCGCGAAGACCACGATGGCGAGCGCGATCCAGCCGGCGCCGGCGGTGATCCCGTCCACCCATTGCGGCACCCGCACCAGGCTCACATAGGCGCCGCCCAGCCCCGCCATGGCGCCGCCGAACATGATGGCGAGGCAGCGGATGCGCACCACCTTGTAGCCGAGCGCATGGGCGGCCTCGTGATTCTCGCCCACCGCGCGCAGGATGAGGCCGGCGCGGCTGAATTTCAGCACCGCCCAGACCGCCGCCACCATGATGACCGACAGATAGACCAGCGGGTCATGGCCGAACAGCACCCGGCCGAGGAAGGGAATATCGGCCAGCGGCCCGAAGGGCACGGCGCCGGTCAAGGGTGGCTTCACACCGACATAACCCTGCCCGAGCAGCGAGGACAGCCCCAGCCCGAACAGCGTCAGCGCCAGCCCCGAGGCCACCTGATTGGCCAGCATCACCTGCGTCAGCAGCACGAAAAGCAGGCTCAGCCCCGCGCCGCCCAGCGCGCCGCCGATGAAGCCCACCAGCGGGCTGCCGCTCTCCACCGCCGCGACGAAGCCAGCGACGGCGCCCATGATCATCATCCCCTCGACCCCGAGGTTCAGAACGCCCGCCCGCTCCACCACCAGCTCGCCCACCGCCGCCAGCAGGATCGGCACCGAGGCCACCATCAGCGAGGCGATCAGCAGGGCGGGATCAATGCCTCCGAACATCAGCGCGCCTCCCCTTTCAGACGGATGCGGAAATTGGTCAGCAGGTCGCAGGCCAGCAGGAAGAACAGCAGCATCCCCTGGAAGGCCTGGATCGCCGCCGAGGGCAGGCCGAGATTGGTCGCCGCCATCTCGCCGCCGATATAGGTCAGCGCCATCAACAGGCCCGCGAACAGGATGCCCACCGGATTGAGCCGGCCGAGAAAGGCCACGATGATCGCGGTGAAGCCGTAGCCCACATTGAAGTCGATGCTGACCTGCCCAGCCGGCCCCGTCACCTCGAAGACGCCGGCCAGCCCCGCCAGCGCCCCGGCCAGCCCCATGCAGATCAGCACCAGCCGCTCCGGGTTCACCCCGGCGAAGCGCGCGGCGCGGGGCGCCTGCCCCGAGAGCTTGATCTGGAAGCCGAGGATATGGCGTTGCAGCAGCACATAGCCCGCCGCCACCGCCATCAGCGCGGCGACGCCGCCCCAATGCAGCCCGGCGCTCTCGATCAGCCAGCCGTTCTGCGCCGCCGGATAGGACGAGAAATTGCGGCTGCCGGGAAAGCCCGCCCCCTCCGGGTTGCGCAGGAAGCCGGTCGAGGCCATGGCGAGCACGGTCTGCGCCACATAGACCAGCATCAGCGACACGAGGATCTCGTTGGTGTTGAACCGCGTCTTCAGCACCGCCGGGATCATCGCCCAGAGCCAGCCGCCGAACGCCCCGGCCACCACCATCAGCGGGAAGATCCAGCGCGTCTCCACCGGATAGACGGCAAGGCCCAGCGCCGCCCCGGCGATCGCGCCCATGATATACTGCCCCTCGGCGCCGATATTCCAGATCCCGGCCCGGAAGCCGAGGCTCAGCCCGACCGCGATCAGGATCAGCGGCCCGGCCTTCACCAGCAACTGCCCGCGCAGATACCAGGCGAACTCGCCGAAAAGCGGGTCCCAGAAGATGGTGCGGATCGCCGCCACCGGGCTCTTGCCCAGTGCCGCGAACATGATCCCCCCGGCCACCATGGTCAGCGCCACCGCCAGAACCGGCGTCGCCCGGCTCCAGAATTGCGAGGGCGTCGGCCGCCGCTCCAGCCTCAGCATACCCGCACCATTCCCGGCCCCGTCCCCTGCCCGTTTCCTGTCGAAGATCCGCCGCGGCGGAAGGCGCCACCGCGGAGCGCCGCTCCCGCCGCACACCCACCGCCGCCCGGCCCCGCAAAGCCGCGCACCGCGCGCCGCCCGATTTCTGTCGAGGATGCTCCCCGGCGGACGCCGCCGCGACGCGACGCCCCCGCCGATCCGCGCCCGCCGCCAATCCCGGCACCACCCGGCCCGGCAAATCCGCGCCCCGCCCCCTGTTCATTTTCTGTCGAAAAATATCCTCGGGGGGAGGCGCGCAGCGCCGTGGGGGGCGGAAAGCCCCCCGCGCCGGCCTCGCCGCAACGCCCGGCCGGATCACGCGCCATGATGCGCCACCTCCATGCCATGCGCGCCGCCCATCATCAGGCCGATCTCCTCGATCCCCAGCCCCTCGACCGGCCGGGGTTTCGTCAGCCGCCCCTCGTTCAGCGCGGCGAAAGTGTCGGCCACCTCCAGCAGCTCGTCCAGATCCTGGCTGATGACGACCACCGCCGCCCCCGCCGCCGCGCGGTCGAGGATGGCCTGCCGGATCGCCGCCGCCGCCGCCGCGTCCACCCCCCAGGTCGGCTGGTTGATGACGATCACCTCCGGCTCCTGCATCAATTCGCGACCCACCACGAATTTCTGCAAATTGCCGCCGGAAAGCGCCCGCGCCGCGACATGGGTGCCGGGCGTGCGCACGTCGAACCGCTCCACGATCTGCCGCGCGAAGGCCTCGGTCTTGCCGAGGTCGATGAAGCCGCGCCGCGTCAACCCCTGCCGCACCGCCCCCGACAGAAGCGCGTTCTCGGTCAGCGTCATCGCCGGCGCGGCGGCATGGCCCAGCCGCTCCTCCGGCGCCGAGACGAGGCCGGCGCGGCGCCGCTCGTTCGGCCCCAGATCGCCGACCGGGCGGGAATGGATGCGGATGCGGTCGGGCGCGCTGCGGATCTCTCCGTTCAGCGCCAGCAGCAATTCGTCCTGGCCGTTGCCGGCCACCCCGGCGATGCCCAGCACCTCGCCCTTCGCCACGGTGAAGCTCACCCCCTTCAGGCTGGTGCCGAACGGGATCGGCGAGGCGACAGAGAGGTCGGAGACGCCCAGCGCCACCTCGCCCTTCGCGCCCGCCCGCCGCTCCGGCGGGGTCAGCGTCGCGCCCACCATCATCTCGGCCAGCTCCCGCGCCGATTTCTCGCGCGGGAGGCAGGTCCCCACCACCTTGCCGCGCCGCAGCACCGTCGCCACGTCGCAAAGCGCCCGGATCTCCTCCAGCTTGTGCGAGATATAGAGGATCGAGGTCCCCTCCGCCCGCAATTGCCGCAGCGTCTTGAACAGGATCTCCACCTCCTGCGGCGTCAGCACGCTGGTCGGCTCGTCCATGATCAGCAGTTTCGGCGATTGCAGCAGGCAGCGGATGATCTCCACCCGCTGCCGCTCGCCCGCCGACAGGTCGCCCACCATCCGCGCGGGGTCGAGCGGCAGGCCGTATTCCTCCGACACCGCGCGGATGCGGGCGGCAAGCTCGCGCATCGGCGGCGGCGTCTCCATGCCCAGCGCCACGTTCTCGGCCACGTTCAGCGCCTCGAACAGGCTGAAATGCTGGAACACCATCGCCACGCCCGAGGCCCGCGCCGCCGAGGGCCGCGCCGGCGCGTAATCCGCGCCGCGCCAGACCATCCGCCCGGCATCGGGTTTCACGAGACCGTAAATCATCTTCACCAGCGTGGATTTCCCGGCGCCATTCTCGCCCAGCAGGGCATGGACCTCGCCCTCGCGGATGGTGAAGGACACGTCGCTATTGGCCACCACGCCCGGATAGGCCTTGGTCACGCCCTCGATCCGCAAAAGCTCCGCGCGTTCCGTCATGCCGTTCTCTCCCCGCGCAGGCCGCCCCGCTCCGCCGCCTTCAACACGGCTGTCGCTATGCCTAGTGCAATGGCTTGCGGATGTTTGCCAAGGCTCTTGTCGCCTATGGGGCAGGCCATGCGTTGAATTTCCGTTACCGGATGCCCCAGATCGGCCAGCCGCGCCCGGAACCGCGCCGCCTTGGTCTGCGAGCCGATGACGCCGAGGCCCGCGCAGCCATGCGCCAGAATCCGGTGGCAAAGCTCCAGATCCAGCGCGTGGGAATAGGTCAGCACCACATGCTCCGCCGCGCGCGGCGCATGGGCGACCAGAAGCGCCGGGTCGGCGGCGGGCAGCACCGTGACACCGGGCGGCACCGCCTCGGGAAAGCGCTCCGGCGCGGTGTCGACCCAGGTGATCGCCAGATCCGGCAGCGGCGCCAGCACCGAGACCAGCGCCCGGCCGACATGGCCGGCGCCCCAGACCCAGATCAGCCGCGCCGGCCGCGCCACCGGCTCCACGAACCAGCCCTGCACCAGTTGCGGCGGCGGGACCACGCCCTGCCCGCGCAGCGCGGCCATAAGCCGCTTCACCGCAAGCGGCATCGCGCCCTCCCCGGCAACCGGCCGCGCCACCGCATCCTCGGGCAGCGCCGCGCCCGCCTCGTAAAGCTCCGACAGCAGCGCCACCGCGCCGCCGCAGCATTGCCCGATGCCGGGGCCGAGCGGCCAGCGCTCGAACCGCCGCACAGGCCCGCCCGCCAGCATCTCCCGCGCCCGCCGCGTCGCCAGATGCTCCAGCGCGCCGCCGCCGATGGTGCCGCTCTGCCCGTCCCGCCAGACCAGCATCGCCGCCCCCACCTCGCGCGGCGCGGAGCCCTTCACCTCGGCCACCGCCACCCGCACCACGCGGCGATGGCGCTCCAGCGCCGCCAGCAGTTCGGCACGTTCAAACATCGCCATGCTGCCTCCTGACCGCGCGCAACACCCGCTCCGCCGTGGCGGGCGCGTCCAGCGCCGGATAGACCGAGCCGTCGCCGCAGGCCGCCACCGCGTCCGACAGCGCCATCAGCGCCGAGATCCCCAGCATGAAGGGCGGCTCGCCCACCGCCTTCGACTTGCCGACCGTCGCCTCCGGGTTCGCCCGGTTCCACAGCCGCACGTCGAAGACCGCCGGCCGGTCGGAACAGGCCGGGATCTTGTACGTCGAAGGCGCATGGGTCGTCAGCCGCCCCTTGCCGTCCCAGACCAGCTCCTCGGTGGTCAGCCAGCCGGCGCCCTGCACATAGGCGCCCTCCACCTGGCCGATGTCGATGGCGGGGTTCAGGCTCGCCCCGGTATCGTGCAGGATGTCGGCGCGCAGGATGCGATTCTCGCCGGTCAGCGTGTCGATCACCACCTCGCTCACCGCCGCGCC
>JBDHSR010000098.1:0-9608 GCA_039808305.1 Gemmobacter sp.
GAAACCAACGGCCGGCCTCTCTCCCCGAGCCCGAGCGTCCTGGCCCACACCCAACCGGCGCTGCCGGTTGTGAGCCCGGATCTTTCCCGTTAAGGTCGGGAAAACGCGGCGAAAAGGCCATCCATGCGCAGCACGGCGCTGAAGCAGTATCAGAAGCTGGAAAGCCCGGGCCTGTGGCGGGAGGCGCCCGAATTGCAGCGCCGCGAGGTGATCGTGGCCTTCGGCGAGGCGTCGCTGACGCTGGCCGATCCGCGCACCGAGGCGGCGCTGTCGCATTGGTCGCTGCCGGCGGTGGAGCGGCTCAATCCCGGCGAGACGCCCGCGCTCTACGCCCCCGGCGCCGACGCGCTGGAAACGCTGGAACTCGACGACGCCACCATGATCGCCGCGCTGGAGAAGGTGCGTTCGGCATTGGCGGCCGAGCGGCCGAAGCCCTGGCGGCTGCGCGGCGGGCTGCTGGTCGCCGGCACCGCGCTGGTGCTGGGGCTGGCGCTGACCTTCGTGCCGGGCGCGCTGGTCGATCATACGGCGGCGATGGTGCCGCCGGCCATGCGCAAATCCATCGGCCGGGTGGCGCTGGCCGATCTCTCGCGCGTGGCGGGCGCGCCCTGCGCCGAACCCTCGGGTCTCGCCGCGCTCGACCGCTTCTCCAAGCGCATCTTCGGGGCCGATCCGCCGCAGATCGTGGTGCTGCGGGACGGCAACGCCAAGGCGCTGCACCTGCCGGGCAATATCATCGCGCTGCACCGCTCGCTGATCGAGACGCAGGAGAGCGGCGAGGTCGCCGCCGGTTTCGCGCTGGCCGAGGCGGCGCGCGCCGCGCGCGCCGATGCGCTGGCGCCGCTGCTCGACCATGCCGGGCTGCGCGCCACTTTCGGCCTGCTGACCAGCGGGCGGCTCGATCCGGCCTCGGTCACCGGCTACGGCCGCGACCTGCTGCTGACCACCCCGGCGCCGCTGCCCGACGACGCGCTGCTGGCGCGCTTCGCCGCGGCGGGGATCCCCTCCAGCCCCTATGCCCGCGCGCTCGACCCCACGGGGGAAAGCACCATCGGCCTGATCGAGGCCGATCCCTTCGCCCATGCCGCCACCCATCCGGTGACCACCGCCGGGGATTGGGTCAGCCTTCAGGCGATCTGCGCCGAATGAAAGACGCCTCCGGTCGGGGACCGGAGGCGCAAGGCTTGTATCTGCCCGTTTCTGCCACTGCCTGCCTTTTACGGATGCCCGCTCAGCGGACGAAAGCGTCGCCGAACCCGGCGCCGCGCGCCGCGCGCAGGGCGTTCTGCGCCGAGGCCGCGTCGCCGAAGGGGCCGGCCAGCACGATCTGCATCGCCTTGCCGCCTTTCGAGAGTTTCGCGGTGCCGACCGGCAATCCCGCCGCGCGCAGCCTCGCCTTGGCCCCTTCGGCATTCGCCGGCACGCCGAACGTGCCGATCTGCACGAAGAACCGCCCGCCGGCCGCCTGCGCCGCCGGCTGCCGGCGCTGGGTCTGCGGCGCGACCGCCTGCGCCGGGTCGGACTTGGTGGAAACCTGCACGCGCGGCTTCTTCGGCTCCTTGCTGGAAACCGTCACATACCGCACCCCCGGCTGCGCGCCGGGCACGAGCCGGGCCGGAACCTCCCGGCTCCAGACCTGATCCTGCGCCGCCTGCCCCTGGGCGGTGCCGAGCCCGCGATAGGGGTTCAGCCGGTCATCGGTCCAGGCGAGCTTGTAGCCCTGCGGCACCGGCACCTCCTCCACCGCCGCCGCCACGCGGCGCGGCGCCGGCTCCAGCCCATCGGGGGCGAAGCCGCTGCGGCTGACCACCCGGGCCCCCGGCGGATAGAGCCCGGCGCCGACGCGCCGGCCATCGCCCATGGCGACGGTCTGGTAGATCGGCGCGCGGGCATTGGCCAGCGTGCCGTCGCCCCGGGTGCAGAGCACCGCCGTGCCGCCATTCGACAGCGCCACCACCTGCGCCACCGGCGCCGAGGCATAGCAGCCGATCCTGCGGCCGCTTACCCCGCTTGCCGCGACCACCGGCAGCGCGGGCTGCATCGCGGCACGGGCGACCGGAGCCGACGCGGCGGGAACGGACACCACCGGCGCCGCGACGGCAGGAGCCTGCGCGACGACGACGCGCCGCACCGGCTGCTGCGCCACCGGCGCGGGCTGGGCATGCAGGATCCGGGGATCGACCGCCTTCGGCGCCGTGGCGCGGATGCGCGGCGGTGTGGTGAGGCCGGCCACGGTGGCCATCGGCTTGCCGGTGGCCCGCGGCGCGGGGGCCGGCGCCTCGGCGACCTGCGGCATCTCGGGCGCCACCGGAACCGGCTTGCCCAGCGTCGCCATGGTCGGCGGATAGCCGCAGAGCGCCTTGCGGTTCTTCGACACGCGCGGCACCCAGTTCGTCACCCCGCCCATGCCCGCCTTCAGGAAGACGCAGCCCCGGCTGTCGACATACATCTGCCCCTTGAAGCCGGGCGGCGGCAGTTCCTTCGGCCCGCCGATCTGCGAGATCGTTTGCGCCTGGGCAACGGTGACTCCGGCAACAGCCGCGAAAACCGCAGCCGACACAATCCTGCGAAACATACAGACCCCCAAGAAGTTTGGGGAATCCTGCCGCAGGATTGTTGCCGAGTAAAGGGGTTATCCCTTATTTTGTGCCAAACATCCGATCACCCGCATCACCTAGGCCCGGAACGATATATCCATGGTCGTTCAAGTGGCTATCGAGCGAAGCTGTGACGATCGGCACATCGGGATGCGCCGCTTTCATGCGCGCCACCCCCTCGGGTGCGGCGAGCAGACACAGGAAACGGATGTTCCTGGCCCCCGATTGTTTCAGAAGATCGATCGCCGCGACCGAGGAATTGCCGGTGGCGAGCATCGGATCGACCACGATGCAGATCCGCTCGTCGAGCCGGTCGGGCACCTTGTAGTAATATTGCACCGGCTGGAGTGTTTCCGGGTCGCGATACAATCCGATGAAGCCGACCCGCGCCGCCGGGATCAGCTCCAGGATACCGTCCAGCAGCCCGTTCCCCGCCCGCAGGATCGAGATCAGCGCCAGTTTCTTGCCGTCGAGCACCGGGGCGTCCATCCCGCAGAGCGGGGTCTCGATGCGGATGGTGGTCATGTCGAGGCCGCGGGTGATCTCGTAGGCCAGGAGCAGGCTGATCTCGCGCAGCAGCCGGCGGAAGCCGGCGGTCGAGGTGTCCTTGTCGCGCATGATGGTCAGCTTGTGCTGCACCAGCGGGTGATCGACGACGGTCAGATGGTCAGCCATGGGCGGCCTCCAGGGTCTTGGCGAGGGTTTCGCGGGTTTCGGGGTCGCAGAAGGCGGCGTCGAGCGCCGTGCGGTTGAGCGTGGCGAAGACGCCGGCATCCCAGTCGAAGGCATCGGCGAGGCGATCCCATTCGCGGGTCATGCCGGTGTGGAAGAAGGGCGGGTCGTCGGTCGAGACCGTGACCTTCACCCCCCGGTCGTAAAGCCGGCCTATGGGGTGGCGGCGCCAGTCGGGATAGAGCCCGAGCGCGATATTGGAGCCGGGGCAGACCTCCAGCACCGTGCCGCGCTCGGCCAGTTCGTCGACCAGCGCCAGATCCTCGATGGCGCGCACGCCATGGCCGAGGCGCGTGGGGTTCAGCGCCGCCAGCGTGGCGCGGATATGGTCGGGGCCGCGCCATTCACCGGCATGGGCGGTGAGGCCGAGACCGGCCTCGCGGGCGCAATCGAAGGCCCAGGCGAAATCCTGCGGCTCGCCCACCGTCTCGTCGCCGCCGATGCCGAAGCCGGTGACGAAGCGCCCCGCCGTCTCGGCGGCGCAAAGCGCGACCTGTTTCGCCTTTTCGGGGCCGAAATGCCGGATCGGGGTGACGATGGCGCGGAGCGTGATGCCCATCTGCGCCTCGGCCTCGCGCGCAGCCTCTTCGATGGCGTGGACATATTCGCGCCAGGCGCCGAGGTCGCGGCCGCCGCAGAAATCCGGCGAGACGAAGGTTTCGCTGTAGATCACGCCGTTCGCGGCGCTTTCCTCCAGCACGGCGAGGGTGAGGCGGCGGTAATCCTCGGGGCTGCGCAGCACCGAGGTCGCGGCCTCGTAGACCCGCAGGAAATGCGGGAAATCGCGATAGGCGTAATGGCCGCGCTCGTCGAAGATGCCGGAAATATCCTCGCGCTTCTCGGCGGCGAGGCCGCGGATGAAGGCGGGCGGTGCGGCGCCTTCCAGATGCAGGTGAAGCTCGATCTTCGGCGTCACAGGAAGCTCCGCCCCGGCCCCTGCGCCGGGATGCCGAGATGGGCGGCGAGCGACGCGCCGACATCGCTGAAGCCGCAGAGCCCGATTCCGCCCGCGCCGCGCCCGGCGACCAGCACCGGCACCCGTTCCCGCGTGTGATCGGTGCCGCGCCATGTCGGATCATTGCCGTGATCGGCGGTGAAGACCGCCATGTCGCCGGGGCGCAGGCGGTTCAGGAAAGCGCCGGCGCGGGCGTCGAACCATTCCAGCGCGCGGGCGTAGCCCGACACGTCGCGGCGGTGGCCGTATTGGCTGTCGAACTCGACGAAGTTGGCGAATGTCAAGCTTCCGGGCTCCGCCTCCGGCGCCAGCCGGTCCAGATGTTCGAAAAGTGCGGCATCGTCCTTGCCCTTGTGCAGATGCGCCACGCCGCGATGCGAAAAGATGTCGCCGATCTTGCCGATGGCATGGGTCACCCGCCCCGCCTCCGCCGCCCAGTCGAGCAGCGTGGGCGCAGGCGGCGCGATGGCGAAATCGCGGCGGTTCGGGGTGCGGGCGAAGGCGCCGGGGGATCCGGTGAAGGGCCGCGCGATCACCCGCCCCACCCGCATCGCATGGAGGCGCGGCGCCAGCGCCTCGCAGAGCCGGATCAGCCGGTCGAGCCCGAAAGCCTCCTCATGCGCGGCGATCTGGAACACGCTGTCGACCGAGGTGTAGCAGATCGGCCAGCCGCTGCGCAGATGCTCCGCCCCCAGCCGCTCGATGATCTCGATGCCGGAGACGTGGCAATTGCCGAGGATGCCGTCGGTCCCGGCCAGCGCGCAGACCTCGGCCACCAGATCGGGCGGGAAGGCGGGGGTGGTGTCGGGGAAGTAAGCCCAGTCCCAGGGCACCGGCACCCCGGCCAGTTCCCAATGGCCGGAGGGCGTGTCCTTGCCCTTCGACAGCTCGGTCGCGGCGCCCCAGAGCCCGCGCGGCGCGGCGCCGAGGCCCGGCGGTTCCAGCCCCGAGGCGAGGCGGATCGCGGCGCCGAGGCCGAGCCCATCCAGCACCGGCATATGCAGCGGGCCGCTGCGCCCCTCCTCCGCCCGGCCCGCCGCGCATTCGACGGCGATATGGCCGAGCGTATTGGCGCCCTCGTCGCCGAAGGCGGCGGCGTCGGGCGCGCCGCCGATCCCCGCGCTGTCGAGCACGATCAGGAAGGCGCGGGTCATGCGGAGATCCTCTTGCGGATGAGCGGCGGGGCCTCGGGTTCGGGGCCGATACGGTAGGCGGCGCGCAGCGTGGCGGCGGCGGCATCGGCGGCGGCGGGGGTGGCGGCGTGGATGCGGGCGAAGGGCTGGCCGCGATGGAGCCGCGTGCCGATCCCGGCCAGCGCCGAGAGGCCCACCGCCGGGTTCACCCGGTCGCCCTCGCGCAGCCTGCCGCCGCCGAGATGCACCACCGCCTCGCCCAGCGCGAAGCCGTCGATGGCGGCGACGAAGCCGTCCTCCGCCGCCGCCAGATCGAGAATGGCGGGCGCCGAGGGCAGCCGGTCGGCCCAGCGTTCGACGAAATCCGACGGCCCGCCCTGCGCCGCGACCATGCGGCCGAACTGCTCCGCCGCCGCCCCGCTGTCGAGCGCGTCGGCCAGCATGGTCTCGCCCTCCGCCGCGTCGCTGGCGAGGCCGGCGAGCGCCAGCGCCTCGCCGCCCAGCGCCACGGTCAGCGCGTGGAGGCGCGGGTTCACCGCCGTGCCGGTCAGCGTCTCCATCACCGCGATCACCTCCAGCGCGTTGCCGGCGGCGTCGGCAAGCGGCTGGTCCATGTCGGTGATCAGCGCGGAGCTGCGGCAGCCCGCCCGGTTCGCCACCTGCACCAAAGCGGAGGCCAGCGCCTCGGCCTCGTCCGCCTCACGCATGAAGGCGCCGGAGCCGAGCTTCACGTCCAGCACCAGCGCCTGCAACCCCGCCGCCAGCTTCTTCGACAGGATGGAGGCGGTGATGAGGTCGATGCTTTCCACCGTCGAGGTCACGTCGCGGATGGCGTAGAGGCGGCGGTCGGCCGGGGCGATCTCGGCCGAGGCGGCGACGATGGCGCAGCGGATCTCGCCGATCTGGCGGCGCAGCGCCTCCTCGGACAGGCCGGTGCGGAAGCCGGGGATCGCCTCCAGCTTGTCGAGCGTGCCGCCGGTATGGCCGAGGCCGCGCCCCGAGACCATCGGCACATAGGCGCCGCAGACCGCCAGCGCCGGGGCGAGCAGGAGCGAGGTGCAATCGCCGATGCCGCCGGTGGAATGCTTGTCGAGCACCGGCCCCGGCAGATCCCAGCCCAGCACCTTGCCGGAATCGCGCATGGCGAGGGTCAGCGCGGCCCGACCCTCCGGCCCCAACCCCTTGAGCAGAACCGCCATGGCGAAGGCCCCGGCCTGCGCGTCGCTGACCGCGCCGGAGGCGAGGCCGGCGGCGAACCAGCGCAGATCCTCCGCCGCGGGCAGGCGGCCATCGCGCAGGGCGGCGATGACGGCGCGGGCGTCGGTCATGCGCGGTCCATATGCGCCGGGCCGAAGGCGCCCGGCAGCAATTCGGCCACGGTCATCCGCCGCTCTTTCCCGTCGGTGGTGCAGAGCGTGACCACCACATCGGGCGCCGCGAATTCGGCGATCTTCTGGCGGCAGCCGCCGCAGGGCGGCACAGGCTCGGGGCAATCGGCGATCACCAGCATCTCGGCGATGACACGCTCGCCGGCCGCGCACATGGCGGCAATGGCGCCGGCCTCGGCGCAGGTGCCCTCGGGATAGGCGGCGTTCTCGACATTGCAACCGACATGGACATGGCCCCCCGCCGTGCGCAGCGCCGCCCCCACCTTGAAGCGGGAATAGGGCACATAGGCGTTCGCGCGCACCTGCGTCGCGGCTTCGAGAAGGGACATCGGCGGCTCCGGTTTGACCATCTGGTCGGGATTGTGCGGCATCCCCCGGCGGGGCGCAAGGCGGATGGCGCCGGGAGGGCCCTTCGCCCTCCCGGACCCTCCCGCGGGTATTTGGATCAGGTTGAAGGTGATGTGCGGATTGCCGGATTGGCGGGCGGGCGGAAAGCCGCCATGATGCGGAGGCGGGACGGGCGGGGTTGCGCCGTTCGCGGGATAGTTTAGGGGTAAACCGGATTCCTGGAGGACGGCATGGAAGAGCCCAGACACGAACAGGCGCGGCATCCCGCGCTGGATTACCACGAGTTTCCGAAGCCCGGCAAACTGGAGATCCGCGCGACCAAGCCGCTCGCCAATGGCCGCGACCTGAGCCGGGCCTACAGCCCCGGCGTGGCGGAGGCCTGTCTGGAGATCAAGGCCGATCCCGCCACCGCCAGCCGCTATACCGCGCGGGGCAATCTGGTCGCCGTGGTGACGAACGGCACCGCCGTGCTGGGCCTCGGCAATATCGGCGCGCTCGCCTCCAAGCCGGTGATGGAGGGCAAGGCGGTCCTGTTCAAGAAATTCGCCAATATCGACTGTTTCGACATCGAGCTGAACGAGCCCGATCCGGTGAAGCTGGCCGAAATTGTCTGCGCGCTGGAGCCGACCTTCGGCGCGATCAACCTCGAGGACATCAAGGCGCCGGATTGCTTCATCGTCGAGAAGCTCTGCCGCGAGCGGATGAACATCCCGGTCTTCCATGACGACCAGCACGGCACCGCCATCGTGGTGGGGGCGGCCGCGACCAATGCGCTGCATGTGGCGGGCAAGCGGTTCGAGGAGATCAGGATCGTCTCCACCGGCGGCGGGGCGGCGGGGATCGCCTGCCTCAACATGCTGCTGAAGCTGGGGGTGCGGCGGGAAAACGTCTGGCTCTGCGACATTCACGGTCTGGTCTACGAGGGCCGCGAGATCGACATGAATCCGCAGAAGGCGGCCTATGCCCAGGTCTCCGACAAGCGGACGCTGGACGAGGTGATCGACGGCGCCGACATGTTCCTCGGCCTCTCCGGCCCCGGCGTGCTGACGGCGGAGATGGTGGCGCGGATGGCGCCCGATCCCATCGTCTTCGCGCTGGCCAATCCGACGCCGGAGATCCTGCCCGACGCGGTGCGCGCCGTGGCCCCCGGCGCGATCATCGCCACCGGGCGCAGCGATTTTCCCAATCAGGTCAACAACGTGCTCTGCTTCCCCTTCATCTTCCGGGGCGCGCTGGATGTGGGGGCGACGCAGATCAACGACGAGATGCAACTGGCCTGCATCGAGGGGATCGCGGCCTTGGCCCGCGCCACCACCAGCGCCGAGGCGGCGGCGGCCTATCGCGGCGAGAAGCTGAGCTTCGGGCCGGATTACCTGATCCCCAAACCCTTCGACCCGCGGCTGATCGGCGTCGTCGCCGCCGCCGTGGCGAAGGCCGCGATGGAGACCGGCGTCGCCACCCGCCCCATCGCCGATCTCGACGCCTATCGCGACAAGCTGAACGGTTCGGTCTTCAAATCCGCCCTCATCATGCGGCCGGTCTTCGAGGCGGCGCGGCAGGCGGAGCGGCGCATCATCTTCGCCGAGGGCGAGGACGAGCGGGTGCTGCGCGCTGCCAACGCCATGCTGGAGGAGACCACCGAGCGCCCGATCCTGATCGGCCGCCCCGAGGTGATCGAGCGGCGGGCCGAGCGCGCCGGCCTGCCGATCCGGCCCGGCCGCGATTTCGAGATCGTCAATCCCGAAAGCGATGCCCGCTATCGCGACTACTGGGGCAGCTATCACGAGCTGATGGCGCGCAAGGGCGTGACGCCCGATCTGGCCCGCGCCATCCTGCGCACCAATACCACCG
Source organism: Gemmobacter sp. (assembly GCA_039808305.1). Lineage (GTDB taxonomy): Bacteria > Pseudomonadota > Alphaproteobacteria > Rhodobacterales > Rhodobacteraceae > Gemmobacter. The sequence continues at coordinate 9,005 of JBDHSR010000098.1, forward strand.
CCATCGGCGCCATCGCCGTGCATCGCGGCGATGCCGACAGCCTGATCTGCGGCACTTTCGGGCAATATCTCTGGCACCTGAAATACGTCACCGAAGTGCTGGGCCGCGACGGGCTTTCCGCCCATGGCGCGCTGAGCCTGATGATCATGGAGGACGGGCCGCTCTTCATCGCCGACACCCAGGTGAACCCGGTGCCGACGCCCGAACAGATCGCCCAGACCGTCATCGGCGCGGTGCGCCATGCCCGCCGCTTCGGGGTGACGCCGAAGGTGGCGCTGTGCTCGCATTCCAATTTCGGCAATCTCGACACCGATAGCGGGCGGCGGATGCGGGCGGCGCTGGAGATCCTCGACAGCGAGCCGCGCAATTTCGCCTATGAGGGCGAGATGAGCATCGACGCGGCGCTCGACCCCGATCTGCGGGCGCGGATCTTCCCGCAGGCGCGGCTGGACAAGCCGGCCAATATCCTGGTCTTCGCCTATTCCGATTCCGCCAATGCGGCGCGCAACACGCTGCGGATGAAGGCGGCGGGGCTGGAGGTCGGGCCGATCCTGATGGGGATGGGCAACCGCGCCCATATCGTGACCCCCTCGATCACCGCGCG
>JBDHSR010000099.1:0-9592 GCA_039808305.1 Gemmobacter sp.
GGGCGGGGTGCGGTTCTCGCCCGGTCAGGGCAGCATCCATCTCTATCGCAGCGCGGCCGAGATCGCGGGCGTCCGCCCCGCGCTGGAGCGGCGCAACCGCGAGGGCATCCGCGCCCGCCTGCTCACCGCGGCGGAGATCGCGGAGATGGAGCCGAACCTCGCCCCCGATTACGCGGGCGGCGCGATCTTCGAGGATTGCCATATCCTCGACAGTCCCGAAGCCTATTGCCGCAACCTCGCCCGCGCGATCCAGGCGCGCGGGGGCGGGTTCATCCAGGACCGCGTGACGGGCATCGCCGCCACCGCCGACGGGATGGAACTGCGCTGCGCCGCCACCACCGTCCCGGCCGGGCGCGTGGTGATCGCCGCCGGCGCCTGGTCGCGCGGCCTCGCCCGCCGCGCCGGGCATCCGGTCACCATGAACACCGAGCGCGGCTATCATGTCGGCTTCGCCGCCGGTCCGGGGCTGCTGAGCCATCCGGTGATGTATCCCTCGGACGGCTTCTTCCTCACCCCGCTCGCCCATCAGATCCGCGCGGCGGGCACCATCGAGCTCGGCGGGCTGGACAAGCCCGCGCGCGAGATCCGGCTGCGGGTGCTGGAGCGCAAGGCGCGGCGGATGCTCCCGGCCCTCGGCGCGGCCGAGGACCGCTGGCTCGGCTTCCGCCCCTCCACCCCCGACAGCCTGCCCTTCATCGGCCCGGCCGAGAACGATCCGCGCCTGCTCTTCGCCTGCGGCCACGGGCATATGGGGCTGACGCTGGCCGGGATCACCGGCCGTATCGTGGCCGATCTGCTCGGCGGACGGAAACCGCCGCTCGACATTTCCGTCTTCGCGCCCGGCCGCGCCATGTTCAGGATCTCGGCATGACCTTTTCCATCGCGATACGCTGCGCGCGCACCGGCGCCTTCGGGGTGGCGGGCACCACCTCCTCCATCGCGGTGGGGGCGCGCTGTCTTTTCGTCGACGGCGCGGCGGGCGTCGTCATCACCCAGCACCGCACCGACCCCCGCCTCGGCCCGCTTGGCCTTGCCGCCCTGCGCGCCGGGCATAGGGCGCCGGAGGTGCTGGCCCGCCTCACCGCCTCCACCCCCCATGCCGGGTGGCGCGAGCTCGCGGTGCTCGACCGCGCGGGGCGCGGGGCGGTGCATCAGGGCCGCCATCAGGAGCCGATCTTCGCCGCCGCCGAGGCGCCGGGGATCGTCGCTTTGGGCAATATCCTGCGCGACGAGGGCGTGCCCGCCGCGATGGTGGCCGCCGCCGGGAACACGGCGGAGCGCCCGCTGGCCGAGCGGCTGATCGCCGCGCTGCGGGCGGGCCTGCGCGCCGGGGGCGAGATCTTCGCCCTGAAATCCGCGGCCTTGCAGGTGGCCCGCCATGCCGGCTTCTCCGACACCGATCTGCGGGTCGATCTGTCGGACGATCCCCTGGGCGATCTGGAACGGCTCTGGCACGCCTATCGCCCGCAAGAGGCGCAATTCGTCGAACGGGTGCTCGACCCCGAGGCCGGCGGGCGGGCGACCTGCTCGCGCGAGCTGCTGGCGCGCGAGGCGGGAGAGGCGTGATGCTCGTGTCCCTTCGGAATGGAGGAGCCTTGTCGCGGCGCTCGGCGGCCCGCGCGAAGGCGCCGTCCCGCCTCCGAGGCATCGGCCGGCAGGCGGAACGGCCCGATGACCGATGACCTCATCCGCCGCCCGCTGCCCGAGATCGCGGCGGCGCTGCGCGCGGGCCGGGTCACCGCCTCGGCCCTGACTCGGCACTATCTGGACCGGATCGAGCGCCTCGATCCGCGCTACCGCGCCTATATCGCCGTCACGGCCGAGACCGCCGAGCGGCAGGCGCGGGCGGCGGATCGCGCACGGGCGGAGGGGCGGCGCCCCGGTCCGCTGCACGGGGTGCCCATCGCCTTCAAGGATCTGTGCGAGACCGATTTTGCGCCGACCTCGAACGGCATGGCCCTCTTCCGCGACCGGCGGACGGGCCGGCAGGCCGCCGTGGTCGGGAGCCTGCTGCGTGCGGGCGCGGTCTGCCTCGGCAAGCTGGCCATGGCGGAGGGCGCCTGTTCCGCGCATCACCCCGCCATGCCGGTGCCGGTCAACCCCTGGGGCGCCGGGTTCCGCTGCGGCTCGTCCTCGTCGGGTTCCGGCGTCGCGGTGGCGGCCCGGCTCTGCGCCGGTGCCATCGGCAGCGATACCGGCGGCTCGATCCGCTTCCCCTCGGCCTATTGCGGGGTCACCGGGCTGAAGCCCAGCCGGGGCAGGGTGGATATGAGTGGCATCCTGCCGATGGCGCCCGCGCTCGATCATGTCGGCCCCATGGCCGCCGACGCCGCAGGCTGCGCGCTGATGCTGCGGGCGATGACCGATGGCGCCGACCCGCCGGAGCGGCCGCCCGGAACGGTCGGCTATGTTCCCGCGCTGCTGGAGACGGGGCTCGACCCGGAGATCGCGGCCCGCTACGCGCTGCTTCTGGACAGGCTGCGCCAGCTTGGCCTGCGGCTCGTCGCCTGCGACCTGCCCGCAAGTCCCGACGCATACGAGACCTGGGCCTGCATCTGCGCCTACGAGACCGCGCAGAGCCATGCCGTCCCCTATGCCGCGTCGCGCGGCGACTATGGCCCGGCCCTTGCCGCGCTGATCGAGCAGGGCCTGGCCATTCCGCCGCGCCGCCATGCGCAGGCCCGTGTCCGGCAGGCGGAGATCGCGGCGCTCTGGCAGGCGCATCTGGCGGCGGTGGGCTGGCTCGCGCTGCCGATCCATGCCGAGCCGCCGCCCTTGCTCGACAATCCGCTCGGCGCGCCGCACCGCGACGCCCGCGATCCGCTGCGTTTCACCATCGCCGCCAATCTGAGCGGCCTGCCCGCCGTCGCCCTGCCGATGGGGCCGGATCGTCGCGGCTGCCCCATCGGGATGCAGATCATGGGGGCGATGGGCGGCGATTTCGCCCTGCTGGCGCTCGGCGCCCGATTGCAGGCTTTGCCCGGTGGCGCGCCGCTGGCCGCGCCGGTTCCGTGAATTCCAGGCGGAGGACGACCCTCGCCCCCCGGCACATCACGGCGGGCATACCGGCGCTGCCTGTCGCCCGGAAACCGCGATCCGGGCGCGGCGGCTCCGGCATCGGGGCGCCGGATCTCCTTCACCGGCGGGGCCGGCATGAGGCGACGGAGGTTGATCTCCGCGGGGCCGCGATGCTATCGGCCGGATCGGCCGGTGTCTTCGGGGGGCTGCCATGACGCGATTTGCCGATCCGCAACGGATCCGGGCCCTGATCGAAGGGCTGGACGCCTTCACCGCGACCCCCGGCAAGGGGACCACCCGGCTGACCTACAGCCCGCAATTCCGCGCGGCGAGCGACTATCTGCGCGCGCGGATGGAAAGCGCCGGTCTCGCGGTGCGCGAGGATGCGATCGGCAACCTCATCGGGCGTCTGGAAGGCGGCGATCCCGGCCTCGCCCCGCTGCTGATCGGATCGCATTTCGATTCCGTGCCGAATGGCGGCAAGTTCGACGGGCCGGCCGGGGTGATCGCCGGGATCGAGACCGCGTTCCTGTTCCGCGAACAGGGCCTGACCCCCGAACGCCCCATCGAGATCATCGCGATGATCGAGGAGGAGGGCGCGCGCTTCGCCGGGGGGCTGGTGGCGTCGCGGATCCTGACCGGCTCGCTGGACACGGCGAGCCTCGATTCCTTGCCGGACGATGACGGGATCACCATGGCGCAGGCGATGGCGGCTTACGGGCTCGACCCGGCGCAGGCCGGCCGCGCGGTGCGCGAACCCGGCTCGGTCCACGCCTTCCTCGAACTCCATATCGAACAGGGTCCCGTGCTGGAGGCGCAGGGCGAGGATGTCGGTATCGTCGAGCGTATCGTGGGCATGGCCCAGTTGAAGGCCACCTTCCGGGGACAGGCCGGACATGCGGGCACCACGCCGATGACCGCCCGCCGCGACGCGCTGGTGGGGGCGGTGGCGGCGCTGGCGCGGCTGCCGGATCTGGCGCATGCCATCGGGCAGGATGCGGTCCTGACGGTCGGCAAGCTGGAGGTCCATCCGGGCGGGGCGAACGTGATCCCCGATCTGGTCGCCTTCACCATCGACATCCGCGCCCCGGCGGAAGAGGTGGTGCGCGCGCTGATCGGGCAATGCCGCGCCGTGATCGGGCAGGCCGGCGGCAACGGTCTGGCGGCGGAGGTCGAGGAACAGCTGTTCGCCGCCCCGACCCCGCTCTCGCCGGAGCTGCATGGCAGGTTGTCGCGCAATGCCGGCAAGCTCGGCCTGAAAAGCCGGACCATGGTCAGCGGCGCCGGGCATGACGCGATGATCCTGGCCGGTTTCGCGCCGACCGGCCTCGTATTCGTGCCCAGCCACAAGGGCATCTCGCACGCGCCCGAGGAATGGACGGATTACGACCAGCTCGCCAGAGGCATCGACCTGATCTTCGCCTGCGCCTGCGAACTGACGCTGCCGGCCGGGCAGGGCCCGGCGCCATCGCGCCCGTCCTCCTGACGGCCCCGCGGGGCGGCGATCTTGTCGCCGCCGCCGGCCCCGATGCGCCCGCATAGGGGGCGGAGCCGGAATCTCCCGGCAGGGTGAGGCACGGCGCAGGGCCGGGCGCGGGCTCGCCGCACCATCCCCGCAGGCGCGTTGCCGCCGGCCGGCGTTCCACCGGGGCGGGTGAAAACGGAACCCTGTCACCGGAACCCCGCCGCCGCGCGGCGCTTTTCCTTATTCGCCCTACGCCCTTAAGTCCGCCCGCCGAAAGGACTAGAATCCAGTCAACAACTGCACCGGAGATGCCTCATGGCGCCTGTCATCCTCAATCTCGTGATCTTTGTCGCCCTGCTGGCCGGGCTGTTCCGGCTGGCGGGCGGCTCTCTGTCGCTGTCCGTCCGGGTGTTCATCGCCCTCGCGCTGGGCACGCTGTTCGGGATCGGCCTGCAACTCGTCTACGGCCATGGCGCCGAGCCGGTGCGCGCCAGCCTCGACTGGATCGGCATTGTCGGCAGCGGCTATGTGCAACTGCTCCAGATGATCGTCATGCCGCTGGTCTTCGTCGCCATCCTGAGCGCGGTGGCGAAGCTGCACGACGCCTCGGCGCTGGGCCGGATCTCGGGGCTGGTGCTGGGCACGTTGCTCGCGACCACCGCCATCGCGGCGCTGGTGGGTGTCGCCATGTCGCTCGCCTTCGGGCTGACGGCCGAGGGGCTGGTGCAGGGCACGGCGGAGACCGCCCGGCTGACCGCGATCGAGACGAACTACGCCCCCAAGGTCGCCGAGCTGACGGTGCCGCAACTGCTGCTGTCCTTCATCCCGAAGAACCCCTTCGCCGAACTGACCGGCGCCAACCCGACCTCGATCATCGCGGTGGTGGTCTTCGCCGCCTTCCTCGGCATCGCGGCGATCCGGCTGGTGCGGCGCGACGCGGAAAAGGGCCGGAGCCTGCTGTCGCTGATCGACCTGCTGCAAGCCTGGGTCGCGCAACTGGTGCGGCTCATCATGGCGCTGACGCCCTATGGCGTGCTGGCGCTGATGACGCGGATGGCGGCGAGTTCCAACGCGACCGACATCCTCAACCTCGGCAAGTTCGTGCTGGCCTCCTATATCGGGCTGGGGATCATGTTCGGCGTCCATGCGGTGCTGCTGACGCTGACCGGGGTGAGCCCGCTGGCCTTCTTCCGCAAGATCCTGCCGGCGCTGAGCTTCGCCTTCTCCAGCCGGTCGAGCGCCGCCACCATTCCGCTCAACATCGAGATCCAGACCCGCCGCCTCGGCGTGCCGCAGACCATCGCCTCCTTCGCGGCCTCCTTCGGGGCGACCATCGGGCAGAACGGCTGCGCCGGGCTTTACCCCGCCATGCTGGCGGTGATGGTGGCGCCGGCGGTGGGGATCGACCCGCTCGACCCGACCTGGATCGCCACGCTGGTCGCCATCGTCACGCTGTCCTCCGCGGGGGTGGCCGGGGTGGGCGGCGGCGCCACCATGGCGGCGCTGATCGTGCTGCCCGCCATGGGCCTGCCGGTGACGCTGGTCGCGCTGCTGATCTCGGTCGAGCCGCTGATCGACATGGGGCGCACGGCGCTGAACGTCTCGGGGTCGATGACCGCCGGCACCGTCGCCTCGCAACTGCTGGGCCAGACCGACCGGAGCATCCTCGCCGGGCGGGACGACGCCGACCTGCAAGGCGCCTGATCCGCCTGCCCCCGTTCCGGAAGCCGTCGCCGCGGATGCGGCGGCGGCTTCTGCCATGGGCGGGGCGCGCGGCTTCGGGCGCCGTCAGCGCCCCCCGGCGAGAACCGCCGCGGCGAGCAGCAGGCCGAGGCGGCGCTGCTCCGCCCCGTCGGACCGCGAGTTGAGCAAGACCGGAACGCCTGCCCCCAGCACGATGCTGGCGGTGCGCGCCTGCCCATGCAGCTTCCACGCCTTCACCGTGGCATTGCCCGCCTCGATGGAGGGGAACAGGATCAGGTCGGCCCGCCCCGCCACGGCGGAGCCGGCCAGGCCCTTCTTCGCCGCGGCGTCCGGCGACAAGGCCACGTCGTAGCCGAACGGCCCGTCCACCAGCACCGGCCCCAGTTCCCCGCGTTCCGCCGCGCGGCGCAGCGCCTCGGCGTCGGTGGTGGCCGGTTGCGCGGCGCTCACCTTCTCGGACGCGGCGATGGCCGCGACGCGGAGCGGTGTGACGCCGAGCGCCCGGAACAGCGGCAGCGCATTGCCGATCATCGCCCGTTTCTGCTCCAGCGTGGGCAGTGGCACGATGCCGTTGTCGGTGGCCCCGATCAGGCGCGGCACCGAGGGCATCTCGGCCAGCGTGAGGTTCGACAGCACGCCCGAGCCGCGCAGCCCGGTGTCGCGCGCCACCACGGCGCGCAGATAGGCGGCGCTGTCCACCTGGCCCTTCACCAGAACATCCGCCTCGCCCGCCCGGATCGCCGCGACGGCGAGGCGCGCGGCCTCGGCCGCGCCGGCGGCGGGCAGGATGCGGAACCGATGGGCCGGCCCGCCCGGCAGCAGCGGGGCGATGGCGGCGGGATCGCCGGTCAGCACCGCCTCGGCCACCTGTCCGCCCTCCATCGCCGCCGCCAGCGCGGCGATGCTGGCCGGATCCTCCGCCCCGGCGAGGGCGGGGCGCAGCGGTGGGCAATGGGCCAGCGCGTGTTCCAGCCCGGCGAAGCTGCGGATCACCATGGCAGCGGCTCCACCTCGGGGGCGACGGGCCAGAGGCGGGCCGTTTCCTCCCCCGCGAGGACGCGGGCCGCCCCCTCGGCCAGCGCCGCGCTTTCATGGCTGCCGGGATGCAGCGCGACCGGCGCCAGCGCCCCCACCCGCGCCGTCAGCGCCGAGACCATGGCGGCGGAATGCGCCATGCCGCCGGTCAGCACGATGCCGTCGGCGCGGAAATCCAGCACGGCGGCCATGGCGCCGATGGCCTTGCCGATCTGGTAGACCATCGCGTCGCGCACCAGCCGGGCCTTGCCGTCGCCCGCCGCGATCATCGCCTCGACCCGGCGCATGTCCTTGGTGCCGAGATAGGCGAAGACCCCGCCCTGCCCGTAAAGCCGCCGCTTCAGCTCGGCCTCGGTGAAGCGGCCGGAATAGCACAGCTCGATCAGCGGCAGCGGCGGCAGCCCGCCCGCGCGTTCGGGAGAGAACGGCGAGGCTTCCATCCGGTTGGTGCTGTCGACGATGCGGCCCCGCCGGATCGCCGCGACCGAGATCCCGGCGCCCATATGGGCGACCACCGCATCGAGCTCCGCGAAGGGCTTGCCGAGGCTTTCCGCCAGCCGCCGTCCGCAGGCCCGGATGTTCAGCGCATGGACGAAGGAGAAGCGCGGGATGTCGGGGCAGCCCGAGATCCGCGCCACCGGCGGCAATTCGTCGACCGAGACCGGATCGACGATATAGGCCGGGCATCCCGCCGCCTCGGCGATCCGCAGCGCGAGCGGCGCGCCGAGGTTCGAGGCGTGGTGATGCTGCGGCCGGTGCAGCGCCATCTCGGCCAGCGCCGCGTCCACCGCGATCACCCCGGCGGGCACCGGGGTCAGCATCCCGCCGCGCCCGGCCACCGCCGCCAGCCCGAGCCCGTCCGGCGCCGCCGCGAGCGCCTCTTGCACCGCCGCCGCGCGGAAGGGCAGTTGCGCCGCGATGCCGGCGAAGCCCGCCATCACCGCCTCGTCATGGTCGATGGTCCGCTCCAGCACCGGCCTGACCGCGCCGCCCTCGGGGGCGAAGAGCCCGATCCGCGTCGTGGTGGTGCCGGGATTGATGGTCAGGATCAGCTTCTCCATCGCCTATCCCCCGAAAGTATAGGCGGTCTTGACGGTGGTGTAGAACTCCACCGCGTGCCGCCCCTGTTCGCGGGGACCGTGAGAGCTGCCCCTGGTGCCGCCGAAGGGCACATGATGGTCCACCCCGGCGGTGGGCAGGTTGACCATCACCATCCCCGCCTTCGCGCAGCGCCGGAAGGCGCGGGCATGTTTCAGCGATCCGGTGCAGATCCCGGCCGAAAGGCCGAAATCGGTGTCGTTGGCCACCGCGAGCGCCTCGTCGAAATCCGCCACCCGGATCACCGCCGCGCAGGGGCCGAAGATCTCCTCCCGCGCCACGCGCATTCCGTTATGGGCGCCCAGAAACAGCGCCGGGCGCTGGAAATGGCCCTCGGTCGGGCCGTCCAGCCGTTCGCCGCCGATCACCTCGCACCCCTCCGCGCGGGCGAGGGCGACATATTCCAGATTGCCGCCCAGTTGCGCGGCCGAGGCGACGGGGCCGATCTGGCTCGCCGCATCCAGCGCCGGGCCGACGCGCAGCGTCTCCATCGCGGCGGCGAGCCGCGCCACGAAGGCGTCATGGATGCCCGCCTGCACGATCAGCCGCGACGAGGCGGTGCAGCGCTGCCCGGTGGAGAAGAAGGCGCCGTTCAGGCAGGCGTTCACCGCGAGGTCGGGATCGGCGTCGTCCAGCACCACCATCGGGTTCTTGCCGCCCATCTCCAGTTGCAGCTTCTTCATCCCCTCGGCGCCGGCCCGCGCGATGGCGCGGCCGGTGGCGACCGAGCCGGTGAAGGAGATCGCCGCGATCCGGGGATGTTCGACCATCGCCCGCCCCACCACCGAGCCCGGCCCCATCAGCAGGTTGAAGATACCCGGCGGACAGCCCGCCTCGTGGATGACGCGGGCCAGCAGATGCGCGGTGCCCGGCACCAGATCGGCGGGTTTCAGCAGCACGGCGTTGCCGCAGGCCAGCGCCGGGGCGATCTTCCAGGCCGGGATGGCGGCGGGGAAGTTCCAGGGGGTGATGAGGCCGACGACGCCGACGGCTTCGCGCGTCACCTCCACATCCACGCCGGGGCGGGTGGAGGGCAGCGCCTCGCCGCCGATGCGCAGCGCCTCGCCGGCGAAGAAGCGGAAGATCTGCGCGGCGCGGCGCAGCTCGGCCAGGGCCTCGGGCAGGATCTTGCCCTCCTCGCGCGCCAGCATGGTGCCGATCTCCGCCGCGCGGGCGTCGATCCCGGCGGCGATGCGGTCGAGCAGGTCGGCGCGGGCCTGCGGGCCTTGCGCCGCCCAGCCGGGCAGAGCGGCGGCGGCGGCCGAGGCGGCG
>JBDHSR010000100.1:0-9546 GCA_039808305.1 Gemmobacter sp.
TCGGCATCCACCGCGCCGCGGTGCCAGATCGCGCGCAGCGCGTCGATCCCGGCCTCCACCACCCGGCGGCTCGGCTTGCCCGATATGGCAACGACCAGCCCCACCCCGCAGGAGGAATGCTCGTCCTCCTCGCGCCAGAGGCCGTTCTCGCCCATGAAGCGGCGCTTGGCTTCCTCGGCCTTCACCCAGGCTTCATCATAGATCGTCATGGCTCACTCCTCTGGGCTGGCAAGACTCGCCAGGAACCCGGCTTCCGTCATCTGGCGGAGCGGGCCGGCGAAGGCGAAGGCGTCGGTCTTGGTCTCGACATAGATTTCATGGGTCAGCCGGATGCCCGACAGATCGTCGAGCAGCCCGGCGGTGATGTAATAGTCGCGCGGCGCGCCCGGCGCGGTCATCCGATACCAGAGCGGCGTGCCGCAGGTGCCGCAGAAGCAGCGCTCCGCGACATCGGACGAGGCGTAGCTGCGCACGGCCCCGCCGCCCTCGACGGTCATCGCCGCCTCCGGCACGGCGAGCGAGACCAGCGCCGAGCCGGTCCAGCGGCGGCACATCGTGCAATGGCAGGCGCTGAGCTCATGGCCCGGATCGCGCACCGTGATCCGTACCGCGCCGCAGAGGCAATGGCCCGTCCGTTCATCTGTCATGGCGCACCTGTTGCAGCAGGCGGTCGAGCGGGCCCTGCGACATCAGCGCGCCGCATTCGAAGATCGGCTGCGTCGCCTCGAAGCCCGGCTCGCCGGGCTGGATGAACTGCACCGGGCTGCCATCGACCGGCAGCCAGTCGGTGCCGTCGAACCATTCCGACGGGCCGGAGAAGAACAGCCGCCATTCGGGATGGATATATTCGTTGCCGCGCGACTGGCGCAGGATATTGCCCTGCTCGTCCACCTCGGTGAACTCGAACGCGGTCTGTTTCAGCGCCACCCCGTCGATGGTGAAGCTCTTGCCGGTCAGCGTGTCGTGGCCGGTGACATGGCTGCGCTGGCCGTCATCCTTGCTGAGGCGGAAGTCGAAATCGTCGCGCCCGCTGTCCAGCAGCGCGGTGAAACTGGCCGGGTCGGCCGCGCCGGGGTCGAGCGTCTGGCGCAGGCGCGGGTTCAGCTCGAAGCTTTCCACCCATTGCGCCTCGCGGTCGATGCGGCTGAGGAAGAACACCCCCTCCTGGTCGAAATCGGCGCGCCACTGGTCGCCGGGCTGGTCGGCGGCGCAGCGGTAATGGTTCGACACCCGGCAGCCGCGCGACTGCACGGTCAGGAAGGTCTCGCAGCCCTCGGGCGGGGTGAAGCTGCCGGCGGCGGCAGGCGCCGCCGCCAGTGTCAGGATCACGATCAAAGCGCGTTTCATGCCTCGTCCTCCGTTCCTTCGGCGGGCGGGGCCAGTTGCACCGCGCCCATCCCGTCCGCCAGCACCCGCCTCAGCCGGCGGCGCCGGCCGTCGAAGGCGAGTTGCACCGTCTCGTCCAGCAGCCCGGCCTTGTGCAGCCGCTGCACCGTATCGTGCCGCACCCCCGGCAGCAGGAAGCAATGCACATTCGCCGCCGGCCGCATCAGCCGCCGCTGCGCGGCCTCGCGCGGGTAGCGGCCGAAGACGATGTAATGTTCGGTCTCCGGCCGCATCAGCGCCGAGACATCGCCGATGCGATAGGCGCCGATCCGGCCCCGCAATTCCTTCCAGCGCCGTTCCCCCGGCACGATGCCCGGATCGACCGCGAGTTGCGGCGAGAAGGCCAGCGCCACGTCGACCCGGGTGAAGCCGCCGAGCGCCAGCGCCGAATAGCCGCCCAGCGAATGCCCCATCGCCACGATATGCTCCGGCGCCACCCGCGCCGCCTCGGCCTCGACCAGCGCCGAGATCTCCTCGATCAGGCCGGGGGCGTTCAGCCAGGTGCGGTTCGGATCGGCGATATAAAGCACATGGTCGCGGCCCGAGGCGCTGGCGGTCTTGGCGAATTCCAGCCGGGGCGGGCGGCGGGCGTCGCGGCCGATGCCGGAAAAGCAGATCACCAGCCGGCGGCTGCCGCCACGATGACGCCAGACGCGCAACCGCCCGTCATCGCGCAGGGTCTCGATCTCGATGTCCGGCCGGGCGGGGCGCGGCTGCGCGGCGGCGGGCGCCGCTGCGCCCTCCCTCGCGTCGATGTCCTGCGTCTCGCTCATTGCCTTGTCCTTGCTCGGGTCAGCAATCCTGCCATTGTTGCGGGCGGGCCGACCGGATGTTCCGCGATGCGGCCGTCACTCGGCCGCGACACTGGCGGGCTGCGCCAGATAGTCGGCGATCGCATCCGCCGCCTCGCGCCCGTCGCGGATCGCCCAGACCACCAGCGAGGCGCCGCGCACGATGTCGCCCGCCGCGAAGACCCCGGGAAGCGAGGTCTGGTGCGTGCGGAAATCGGCCTTGATGGTGCCCCAGCGGGTGACCGCCAGCTCCTGCACACCCCAGAGCACCGGCAGCTCCTCCGGCTCGAAGCCGAGCGCGGTGATCACCAGATCGGCGGCTTCGGTGTAATCCGCGCCCTCGATCACCTCGGGGCTTTGCCGGCCGGTGGCGTCGGGCGTGCCGAGGCGCATCCGCTGCACGATCACGCCCTCCACCTGCCCGTTGCCGGTGAAGGCTTTCGGCGCGGTGAGCCAGACGAAATCGACGCCCTCCTCCTCGGCGTTCTGGGTCTCGCGCTGCGAGCCGGGCATGTTGGCCCTGTCGCGGCGGTAGAGGCATTTCACCGAGGTCGCGCCCTGCCGGATCGCGGTGCGCAGGCAATCCATCGCGGTGTCGCCGCCGCCGATCACCACCACCCGCTTGCCCGCCGCGTTCAACTCGCCATTGTCGAACGCCTCCACCTCGTCGCCGAAGCTCTTGCGGTTCGAGACGGTGAGATAGTCGAGCGCCTGCACGATGCCGCGCTGCCCGGCACCCGGCCCGCCCACATCGCGCATCTTGTAGACGCCGGTCGCGATGAGCACCGCATCGTGCTGGCCGCGGATCGCGTCGAAGCTCAGATCCTCACCCACCCGGCAGTTCATCACGAAGCGCACGCCGGATTGCTCCAGCTGGTCGACGCGCTGCATCACCACCGGCTTTTCCAGCTTGAAGCCCGGGATGCCATAGGTCAGCAGCCCCCCCGCGCGGTCGTATCGGTCATAGACCGTGACCTGGATCCCCTTGCGGCGCAGCGCCTCGGCCGCCGCGAGGCCACCGGGGCCGGCGCCGATGATGCCGACGCTCTCCGCCCGCTCGACGGCCGGCCGCACCGGCTTCACCCAGCCGTTTTCCCAGGCGGTGTCGGTGATGTATTTCTCGACCGAGCCGATGGTGACGGTGCCGTGGCCCGATTGCTCGATGACGCAATTGCCCTCGCAGAGCCGGTCCTGCGGACAGATCCGGCCGCAGATCTCGGGGAAGGTGTTGGTGGCCTGGCTCAGCGCGTAGGCCTCTTCCAGCCGCCCCTCGGCGGTCATGCGCAGCCAGTCGGGAATGTTGTTCGACAGCGGGCAATGCGCCTGGCAATAGGGCACCCCGCATTGCGAGCAGCGGCTGGCCTGTTCCGCCGCCTTGGCCGCCGCGAATTCACGGTAAATCTCGTGGAAATCCTGGGCGCGCAGATCGGCGGGGCGCTTCTCGGGCATCTCACGCTTCACGGTGACGAATTGAAGCATGCGGTCCTTGGCCATCGCGGCGCCTCCCTGCGGTCTATCGGTGGGTGCGCCTTGATACTCCGCGTCCGGGCGGATGAAAAGTCAGCAATACTGACCTTATTACGGGATTTTTCGGGAAATGGTCAAAATTCTTGACCTTCATCCTCGATATTAGGTCAGTATAGTTTCCATACTTTCCTAAAAACCCAGCAAAAGCGCGGCGAGCGCCACCCCGCCCACGATGATTCGCCACCAGCCGAACAGCGCATAGCCATGGCGCGAGACGTATTCGAGCAGCCCCTTCACCACGATGACCGCCGCGATCAGCGCCATGACGAAGCCCACCGCGATCTGGTTCACCGCCGCCGCGTCCAGCACGTCGCGGTTCTTCCACAGGTCGTAGGCGAAGGCGCCGGCCATGGTCGGCATCGACAGGAAGAACGAGAACTCCGCCGCGCCGCGCTTGCTCACCCCCAGGAGCAGCGCGCCCACGATGGTGGAGCCGGAGCGGCTGACGCCGGGGATCATCGCGAGACACTGGATGAAGCCGATCTTCAGCGCGGTGCCCAGCGGCACCTCCATCGCGTTGTCGTAGCGCGGGCGCAGCGCCATGCGGTCGACCCAGAGCAGCACGACGCCGCCGAGGATCAGGTTCACCGCGATCAGCATCGGCGTCTCGAACAGGACCTTCTTGATGAAGCCATGCGCCATGACGCCGATCACCACCGCCGGCAGGAAGGCCAGCGCGATCGCCACGATGAAGCGCAGCGCTTTCGGGTCGCTGCGGGCGGTGGAGAACACCTGCCAGAGCTTCGCCGCATAGACCGACAGCACCGCCAGCACCGCGCCGAGCTGGATCACCACCTCGAACGCCTTGCCGGCGCTTTCGAAGCCGAGGAAATGGCCGGCGAGCAGGATATGGCCGGTGGAGGAGACCGGAATGAACTCGGTCAGCCCTTCCAGCAGACCCAGAAAGGCGGCGGTCACCAGCGATTGGTCGGCCATGGATCAGGCTTTGCGCAGGTTCTTGGCCGAGGCCTTGATCGCGTCGTATTGCCCGGAGGGGCGATAGGGCCAGAGATAGTCCGGCAGCACCGCGCCGATGGCCGAGGGCGCGATGCCCAGATCGGCGAAGCCCTTCGCGCCCGGCGCCACCACATTGTCGACGTAAAGGTTGCGGAGCTGGTCGCCGGTCAGCAGCTTGTTCTCGATCAGGCCGAAAGTCACCGCCTGCACCGCGTCGCCGCCGAAGGCGATCAGCCTGCCGACAAAGCGCGGCAGCGGCAGCACGAGGCGGCGGCGGTTGATGATCTTCAGCATCTCGCGCATCAGATCGGCGAAGCTCGCCACATCCGGCCCGCCGAGCTCATAGACCCCCGGCGCGGCCTGGCCGAGCGCGCCGAGAACCGCGGCCGCCGCCACATCCTCGACATGCACCGGCTGGAATTTCGTGCCGGCGCCGAAGGCCGGCAGCACCGGGCTGATCCGGGCCATGGCGGCGAAACGGTTGAAGAAGCGGTCCTCGTTGCCGAAGATGACCGAGGGGCGCAGGATCACGGCCCCGGGGAAGGCGGCGCGCACCGCCTCCTCGCCCTTCGCCTTGCTGGCGGCATAGGCGCTGGGGCTGTCTTTCCGCGCGCCGATGGCGGAGATGTGGACGAGCTGCGCCACGCCCTCCTCGGCCGCGATCCGGGCGACACGACCGGCGCCCTCGGCCTGCACGGCGTCGAAGCCGTTCCGGCCGACGGCGTTCAGGATGCCCACGCAATTGACCACCGCGTCGGCGCCGCGCATGGCGGCGCGCACGCTCGCGTCGTCACGGATGTTGCAGAGCACCGGCTCCACCTGGCCCACCACGCCATAGGGGCGCACGAAGATCGCCTCGTTCGGGCGGCGGACGGCGACGCGCACGCGCCAGCCCTCTTTCGCCATGCGCCGGGCGACGTAGCGCCCCACGAAACCGGAACCGCCGTAGATCGTGACCAGCTTGCTCATCTGCGAGCCCTTCCCGTCAGGTAATGGTGCAAAATTCCCTGTCTCCATAGCTTTAAGGCCAAAACCGGACAAGGTGCAAATACCGCGCAGTTTTTTCGTCGCGGCCTGTTGACACCCCCGATGCGCCGCCGTAGATACCGCCTCACGACATCGCCCAGATGGCGGAATTGGTAGACGCGCTGGTTTCAGGTACCAGTGCCGCAAGGCGTGGAGGTTCGAGTCCTCTTCTGGGCACCAATATCTTGCGAAAAGCCGTGCAACCTCAGTGGGTTGCGCGGCTTTCGTCTTTCCGGCGCGCAGGCCGCCGCGGGCATTCCGGGGCCGGCGGCCCCGCCGGCGCATCCTCGCGCCCGCCGGCCGTCCATCCCCGGACCGGCATCCCGCCCGCGCGCGGAATGCCGCCCGCCCCCCGGCTGTAGCACGGCCTGCGCCGAGCGCCGGGCGTTGACCGGACAGGGCGGCGGGTCTATGCCCGGCGGGTGCTGCCAGCGGAGGCTTCCTTGACCATCTACCTGCACCAGTCCGACCTGCCCGACGGGCTCGACCTCGGCCCCGTGGTGGCCATCGACACCGAGACGATGGGCCTCGATCCCCGGCGCGACCGGCTTTGCGTGGTGCAACTCTCGTCGGGCGACGGCAATGCCCATCTGGTGCAGATCGCGCGCGGCCAGAGCCATGCGCCCAATCTGGAGCGCCTGCTCACCGACCCCGCGGTGCTGAAGCTCTTCCATTTCGGCCGTTTCGACATCGCGGCGATGAAGCGGGCCTTCGGCGTCACCACCGCGCCGGTCTGGTGCACCAAGGTCGCCTCCAAGCTGATCCGCACCTTCACCGACCGGCACGGGCTGAAATACCTGCTGGCGGAACTGGTGGGCGTCGATGTCTCGAAACAGCAGCAGACCTCGGACTGGGGCTCGGAAGAGCTGACCGAGGCGCAGAAGGAATACGCGGCCTCCGACGTGCTTTACCTGCACAGGCTGAAGGAAGCACTGGAGGCGCGGCTGATCCGCGAGGGGCGGCTGGATCTGGCGCAGCGCTGCTTCGATTTCCTGCCGACGCGGGCGGAGCTCGACCTGCTGGGATGGGAGGAGCCGAATGACCTCTTCCACCACTGACTTCGGCGCCATCGGCCGCCGGGTGATCCGCCGCGAGGCCGAGGCGCTGGAGCTGCTGGCCGAAAGCCTCGGTGACAGTTTCGACGCGGCGGTGCGGGCGATTCTCGGCGCGCAGGGCCGGGTGATCGTCTGCGGCATGGGCAAATCCGGCCATATCGCCCGCAAGATCGCCGCCACCTTCGCCTCGACCGGCACGCCCGCGCAATTCGTCCATCCCGGCGAGGCGAGCCATGGCGATCTGGGCATGGTGACCGGGGCCGATGTGGCGCTGGTGCTGTCCAATTCCGGCGAGACGCCGGAACTGGCCGACATCATCGCCCATACCCGCCGCTTCGGCATCCCGCTGATCGGGGTGGCGGGGCGCGAAGGCTCGACGCTTCTGCGGCAATCGGATGTGGCGATCCTGCTGCCGCCCGCGCCCGAGGCCTGCGAGACGGGGATCGTGCCGACCACCTCCACCACGATGACGCTGGCGCTGGGCGACGCGCTCGCCATCGCGCTGATGGAGCACCGGCAGTTCACCCCCGACCAGTTCCGCATCTTCCACCCGGGCGGCAAGCTGGGCGCGAAGCTCGCCACGGTGCGCCACCTGATGCATTCCGACCTGCCGCTGGTGACCGAGGACACGCCGATGAGCGAAGCCTTGCTCAGCATGAGCCAGAAGGGCTTCGGCGTGGTTGGCGTGACCGACGCGCAGGGCCATCTTGAGGGTGTCATCACCGACGGCGACCTGCGGCGCCACATGGCGGGCCTGCTGTCGCTGAACGCCGCGCAGGTGATGACGCGGGGGCCGCGCACCATCTGGCCCGATGCGCTGGCGGGAAGGGCGGTGGCGGAGATGAACGCGCGCAAGATCACCTCGCTTTTCGTGGTGGAGCCGGAAGGCTCGCGCCATGTCGTCGGGCTGATCCATATCCACGACTGCCTGCGCGCCGGGGTCGTCTGACCGATGGACGGGCATTCGCGCCTCGTCGGCTGGCTGAAGGTGGCCCTGCCGCTGGCGGCGCTGGCGCTGCTGTCCACACTCTTTCTCGTCTCGCATACCATCAACCCCGACGACGCCATTCCCTATGCCGAGGTCGACATCGCCGACCGCCTGCGCGAGCCGCGCATGACGGAGCCGGCCTATGCCGGGGTGACCGAGGATGGCGCCACCGTCACGCTGACCGCCGACGAGGCGCGGCCGGGACAGGGCGAGGGCGTCGCCGCCCGCGCCCTGCGGGCGCGGATCGAGACCCCGGATGGCGGCGACGCGGCGCTCTCGGCCGGATCGGCCACGATCGACGAGGGCGGGCGGGCGCTGACGCTCGGCGACGGGGTGCTGGTCTCGACCTCGACCGGCTACGAGTTCCGCACCGGGGCGATGTCGGTCGCGCTCGACCGGACCGGGGCGCGCAGCGCGGGGGCGGTGGAAGGCTTCGGCCCGCCCGGCCGGCTGACGGCGGGCGGGGCCGAGATCGCCCGGGCAGGCGATGCCGGCGGCTATGTTCTGGTTTTCAACAACGGTGTCCGGCTGATATACGAGCCGGGCAAACCCTGAGAGGCCCCAGATGTTCCGCCCGCTTGCCCCCCTCGCCCTGATCTGCGCCCTGGCCGTCCCCGCGGCGGCGGTCGCGCAACAGGCGCAGGTCGCCTTCGGCGGGCTGAAGCAGGACACCTCGCTGCCGGTGCAGGTGGATGCCGACAGCCTGACGGTCAACCAGGCGGACGGCACGGCGGTGTTTTCCGGCAATGTGCGGGTCGGGCAGGGCGAGATGCGGCTGGCCGCCGCCACGGTGCGGGTGGAATATGCCGCGGACGGCAAGGCGATCCGGCAACTCCATGCCAGCGGCGGCGTGACGCTGGCCAGCGCAAGCGACGCCGCCGAGGCGCGCGAGGCGGTCTATACCATCGCCGATGGCCATGTGGTGATGACGGGCGACGTGCTGCTGACCCAGGGCCAGAGCGCGATTTCCGGACAGAAGCTGGTGATCGACCTCAAGGCCGGGACCGGCGTGATGGAGGGCCGGGTCTCCACCATCTTCGTGCCGGGAAAGAAGCAATGACCGGGCTGAGCGTCACCGAGGGCACCGGCGGGCTGTCGGTGCGCGGCTTGCGGAAAAGCTACAAGAAGCGCCCCGTCATCCGCGACGTGACGCTGAACCTGCAACGCGGCGAGGTGGTGGCGCTGCTCGGCCCCAACGGCTCGGGCAAGACGACCTGCTTCTATTCCATCGCGGGCCTCATCACCCCCGAGGGCGGGCAGGTGCTGATCGACGGCAAGGACGTGACGGCGCTGCCGATGTATCGCCGGGCGCGGCTGGGGGTGGGCTATCTTCCGCAGGAGATGTCTATCTTCCGGGGGCTTTCGGTCGAGGACAACATCCTCGCCGTGCTGGAAATCCGCGAGGACGACAGCCACAAGCGGCGCGAGCGGCTGGAGGAGCTGCTGTCGGAATTCTCGATCACCCATCTGCGCCGGGCGCCCGCGCTCGCGCTCTCGGGGGGCGAGCGGCGGCGGGTCGAGATCGCGCGCTGCCTGGCGGCGAACCCGAAATACCTCCTGCTCGACGAGCCCTTCGCCGGGGTGGACCCGATCGCGGTGGGCGAGATCCGCCATCTGGTGCAGGACCTGAAGGGGCGCGGCCTCGGCGTGCTCATCACCGACCACAATGTCCGCGAGACGCTGGAGATCGTGGACCGGGCCTATATCCTGCATGACGGCCATGTCCTGATGAGCGGCACCACCGACGAGATCGTGCGCGACGAGACGGTGCGGCGCGTCTATCTCGGGCAGAATTTCCGGATGAACTGAGACGGGC
>JBDHSR010000101.1:0-9540 GCA_039808305.1 Gemmobacter sp.
GCCATCGTCGGCGAGACCATCCCCGAGGACCGCTTCCTGATCCTGCACGGCAACGCGGTGAAGGCCGACCTGCCGCTGTCGAAACTCTCGTCCTCCGCCCCGGAATACGACCGGCCCTGGGTGGAAACCCCGGCCGCCGCGCCCCTGGGCGAGGTGCCAGCCATCGGCGCCATCGACGCGCTGAAGGCGCTGATCGGCAGCCCGACCCATGCGCACAAGGCCTGGGTCTGGGAACAATATGACAGCCAGGTCGGCGCCGATACCGTGGTCCGCCCCGGCATGGCGGCGGGCGTGGTGCGGGTGCATGGCACCGGCAAGGCGCTGGCCTTCACCTCGGACGTGACGCCGCGCTATGTGAAGGCCAATCCCTTCGAGGGCGGCAAGCAGGCGGTGGCCGAGGCCTATCGCAACCTCACCGCCGTCGGCGCCCTGCCGCTGGCCTCGACCGACAACCTGAATTTCGGCAATCCGGAAAAGCCCGAGATCATGGGCCAGTTCGTCGGCGCCATCAAAGGCATCGGCGCGGCGGTGGCGGCGCTGGAAATGCCGATCGTGTCGGGCAATGTCTCGCTTTACAACGAGACCGACGGCTCGGCGATCCTGCCCACGCCGACCATCGGCGCGGTGGGGCTCTTGGCCTCGCTCGACGACCTGATCGCGGGGCAACCGCAAGAGGGCGACGTGGCGCTGCTGATCGGCGAGAGCTTCGGCCATCTCGGCCAGTCGGCGCTGCTGGCGGAAGCCTTCGGGATCGAGGCGGGCGACGCGCCCTCCGTGGATCTGGCGGCCGAGAAGCGCAACGGCGATTTCCTGCGCGCCCATGGCCGGCTGGTGCGGGCGGCGACCGATCTCGGCGATGGCGGGCTGGCGCTCGCCGCCTTCGAGATGGCCGAGGGCGCGGGCCTCGGCGTCGCGCTCGACGCCGGCGACATCCCGACGCTCTTCGGCGAGGATCAGGCGCGCTACCTGCTGGCGGTCTCGGCGGAGAATGCGGCGAGGATCGAGGCCGCCGCGCTGACCGGCGATGTGCCGGTGACCCGCGTCGGCCGCTTCGGCGGCGCGAAGGTGACGCTCGGCCCCGACAGCGCCGATCTCGCGGGGCTTTCCGCGCTTTATCGCGGCGCCTTCGCCGCCGCCATCGGCGAGTGATCCGCCCGGAACGGCCCGGGCGAAGGGGGGCTTTCCGCCCCCCTCTGGGCCTGCGGCCCATTCACCCCCCGAGGATATTTCCAGACAGAAAATGAAGCCGGCCCGCCGGCTTGCGGGGCCGCGCCGCGCGGCCTAGATTGGGCCGGAATACAGGAGGCGATCATGCCGATGGAAGGCAAGGATATAGAGGCGCTGATCCGGGAAAGCTTCCCGCAGGCGCAGATCACCATTACCGACCTCGCCGGGGACGGCAACCACTGGGCCGCCGAGGTGATCGACGAAAGCTTCAGGGGCATGAACCGGGTGCAGCAGCAGCGCGCGGTCTATGCCAGCCTGAAGGGCCGGATGGACGGCGCGCAGGGCGAGTTGCATGCGCTGGCGCTGACCACCAAGGCGCCGGAATAGGCCGGTGGCCGTCGCGCCGCTGGAGCTGATCCTGCGCTTGTGGGACGCGCTCGACCTCTGCGCCGATGTCGCGGGGTTTCTGCGGCATGGCGGCGGCTACTGGCGGCGGATGCGCCAGATCGGCCGCTGACGGGCGCGGGCGGGATTCGGCGCGCTGATTGCGCTGAAACAAGGTCGGCGCGGGCGCCGGCGGGCATCTGTGGCGGCGGGACCAGGATCGGGTCTATTGATCTTGGCCGCAGCCGTGGCGATATGGGGCGGGAAGCCCCGCCGCGCGCGGGAATACGGAATCCGGCCGGTCCCGGAGCTTTGCAGACGCCGCGCGGCCCGGGCCGCATCGGCAGGAAGGAACAGGAACGATGAGCGCGCAAGACCAGATCCGCGAGACGATCACCAGCAATGACGTGGTGCTTTTCATGAAGGGCACCAAGGCGATGCCGCAATGCGGCTTCTCCAGCCGCGTCGCCGGCATCCTGAATTATATGGGCATCGACTTCGCCGATGTGAACGTGCTGGCCGATGCCGAGATCCGGCAGGGGATCAAGGATTTCTCGGATTGGCCGACCATCCCGCAGCTTTACGTGAAGGGCGAATTTGTCGGCGGCTGCGACATCGTGACCGAGATGACGCTTTCAGGCGAGCTGGACCAGTTGCTGGAGACGAAGGGCGTCGCCTTCAACAAGGAAGCCGCCGACAAGATCCGCGAGGCGAATGCCTGAGAGGGGATGGCCCGTCCGGTTCCGGGCGGGCTTTCTCGGGGGGATGGATCGGCATTCCTCCGGGGCTTCACGCGGCCCCTTGGCGAACGCCATCGCTTCCCGCCATCCCGCGCAACAGGGGGCGGGAGCGGGTCTCTGCCACGCAGGCCCTCGCATCACGGGCTCAAGCACCGTTCCCCCGGATCATCGCGACAGCGGCCCCGAAGCGCCCGACCGAGGGAACGGTCTGCGCCTTGTTGCGGGCTGAGGGAAGGGGATCGGCCGGGCACCATCGGCGCGGGATCGGTGGTCCAGCCGGCCGGGAGCCGGTCTCGACGGATGTCAGCCGGCGGCTAGCCGGCCTCCGCCGGGGCGCTTTCCTCGATCCGGGCGGCCAGCGCCTCGGCCCGGGCGGCGATCTCGGCCATGGTCTCGGTCACCTGCGGCGGGATCACCGGCACCTCGACGCGCTGCGGCTCCGGCGCCGGGCGGGCCTCGATCTCGGCCAGCCGGGCCTTCATCTGGCGCAGCTCGTCCTCCAGCGCCGCCGTGCGGTCGGCCAGCATCAGCCCCGCCATCAGCAGCATCCGCCCCTCGGCCATCCGGCCCAGTTGCTGCACCAGCGGCTGCGCCTCGGCATCGAGCATGGCGGCGGCGGAGCGCAGGAAATGCTCCTCCCCCGGCTGGCAGGCGACGGCGAAGGCGCGGCCGCCGATCTCGATCTGAAGTTCAGGCATCGCTCTTCTCCGTCTGCGCCGGCTCCAGCAGCGGCGCGAGCTCCCCGAGGATTTCCGCCAGTTCCGCCGCCTCGGACGAGCGTTGCGCCCGCAGCGCCTCCAGCTCCGCCAGCATGGCCTTGTTGATGAGATGCGGCTCCACCATGCCCTCCTGCTGCTCGCGCAGCGAGCGCAGGGCGTCGCGCAACTGGATCGTGCTCTTGCGCATGCGATGGATTTCCAGCCCCTGCACGTCGAGCTGGCGGGTGAGCTGGGCCACCCGCTCCTCCAGACCGGCCTCCGCCGCGCCCTCGCGCGCCTTCACCGCGCGCAGCCGCTCGGCCAGTTGCGCATTGGCGGCGCGCTCGGCCTCCAGCTCCTCGCGCAGGCGGGCGAGCTCGCCCTCTTCGGCGACAGGCGCCGGGGCCGGCGCCTCCGCCAGCCGGTCCAGCCCGGCCGCGATCCGGCCGAGGGCCGCCGCGATGCGCCGATCCAGATCCGCCAGTTCGTCCATGCCCGATCTCCGCTCCTGCCGCCGGGGCCGCGAATCGCCTTCGGCCCGGTCTTTGGCCGATCTTAGCGCAAACATCGCGGCGATTGCGCCCCCAAAACCGCCCGGCCTTTTGCGCCAAGGACTTGCGCGCCGCGCTTGAACTCGGCCGCCGGGCTGCCTATGGACCTGTCAACCGCCGCGAAACAACCGAGGATCCGCCTGTGGACATTCCCGCCCTGCGTGCCCAGCACCCCGATCACTGGAAGAAAGCCTGCGCCATCCGGGTGCTGACGCTCGATGCGGTGGCCGCCGCCAATTCCGGCCATTCCGGGATGCCGATGGGCATGGCCGACGTGGCGACGGTGCTGTTCGAGAAGCATCTGAACTTCGATCCCGCAGCCCCGCTCTGGCCGAACCGCGACCGCTTCATCCTGTCGGCGGGCCATGGCTCGATGCTGATCTACAGCCTGCTGCACCTGACGGGCTACAGGCAGGCGACGCTGGACGAGCTGAAGAACTTCCGCCAATGGGGCGCCCGCACCGCCGGCCACCCGGAATACGGCCATCTGGAGGGGGTGGAAACCACGACCGGCCCGCTCGGCCAGGGGATTTCCAACGCCGTGGGCTTCGCCATGGCCGAGGAATCCCTGCGCGCCCGCTGGGGCGCCAAGGTGATGGACCATTACACCTATGTCATCGCCGGCGACGGCTGCCTGATGGAGGGCGTGAGCCAGGAGGCCATCGGCATCGCCGGCAAGCACCAGCTTTCGCGCCTCATCGTGCTGTGGGACAACAACGGCATCACCATCGACGGCAAGGTCGAGATCTCCGACATCACCGACCAGAAGGCGCGCTTCGCGGCCTCGGGCTGGGACGTGTTCGAATGCGACGGGCATGACCCGGTGGAGATCGACGCGGCCATCGACCGCGCCAAGCGCTCGCCGCGCCCGGCGCTGATCGCCTGCAAGACCCATATCGCGCTGGGATCCTCGGCGCAGGATACCTCCAAGGGCCATGGCGCGCTGACCGACAAGCAGCTCATCGCCGATACCCGCGCCGCCTATGGCTGGGAGCATGGGCCCTTCGAGATCCCCGCCGATGTGAAAGCCGCCTGGGAGGCCATCGGCGCCCGCGGCCGCGCCACGCGCGAGGCCTGGGAGGCGCGGCTGGCCGCCCTGCCCCAGGGCAAGCAGGCCGAGTTCCGCCGCATCTTCGCGGGCGACGCGCCGGCGAAGCTCACCTCCGCCATCCGCGGCGTGAAGAAGGCGGCCATCGCGGCGCCGAAGAAGCTCGCCACCCGCTCGGCCTCGGAACTGGTGCTGGCGGCGGTGAACCCGGTGATGGGCGAGACCATCGGCGGCTCGGCCGACCTCACCGGATCGAACAACACCAAGACCGCCGATCTGGGCATCTTCGATCCGCTGAACCGCAAGGGGCGCTATGTCTATTGGGGCATCCGCGAGCATGGCATGGCGGCGGCGATGAACGGCATGGCGCTGCATGGCGGGGTGCGGCCCTATGGCGGCACCTTCATGTGCTTCACCGATTACGCCCGTCCCTCGATGCGGCTTTCGGCGCTGATGGGGGTGCCGGTGGTCTATGTGATGACGCATGACAGCATCGGCCTCGGCGAGGACGGGCCGACCCACCAGCCGGTCGAGCATCTGGCGATCTCGCGCGCGACGCCGAACACCTGGGTGTTCCGCCCCGCCGATCTGGTGGAAACCGCCGAGGCCTGGGAACTGGCGCTGACCAGCAGGACCACCCCCTCGGTGATGGCGCTGAGCCGTCAGGGGGTGGCCGCGGCGCGCCAGAGCCACAGCAACCAGAACCTCACCGCCAGGGGCGCCTATGTGCTGGCCGAGGCCACGGGCAAGCGTCAGGTCATCCTGATCGCCACCGGCACCGAGGTGGAAATCGCCCTGAAGGCGCGCGACCTGCTGGAGGCCGAGGGGATCGGCACCCGCGTCGTCTCCATGCCCTGCATGGAACTCTTCGCGGCGCAGGACGAGGCCTGGCGCAAGAAGGTGCTGCCCGCCGGCCCGGTGCGCATCGCCATCGAGGCGGGCGTGCGGCAGGGCTGGGACCGCTGGCTGCTGGGCGAGCGCGGGCGCGAGGCGAAGGCCGGCTTCATCGGCATGACCGGCTTCGGCGCCTCCGCCCCGGCGGAACGGCTGTATCAGGAGTTCGGCATCACCGCCGAGGCCGCGGTGGCGCAGGCGAAGGCGCTGCTCTGAAGGGCGGGCAAACAGCTATTCGTCAGAACAAATTCAGGCCGCCCCTCGGGGCGGCCTTTCGATTGCTTCCGAAGCCCGGGACATCGCCCTGCCCCTGCGACGCGGGGCCGCCGTGCTTGATCCCGACCGAACGGCCTGTCCGGCGCGCCGCGCCGGCCGGGAACGGAACGCGGATCAGCAGGAACCGCTGAACAGCCAGCTACCGCTCAGCACCCGGAGATAGAAGTCTTTCGGAACGGCGCCGCCGCAAACCATGCCTCCGACCGCCTTTTTCAGCTCTTCCTCGGACCAGTCCATGCCGGCATGGCCGCTGAATTTCCCGCCGCCGTCATTGTCGATCTGCAACTGGTTTCCCGCGGGCCCGGCCACGCATCCCGCCAGCACGGAGATCGCCGACACCACGGCAAGCAAACTCGTCACACGCATTTTCAAGGACCTTTCACTTTCCACGCTGCAACGGAGAATAGCGGGGCCAGCGTCGCAACGACAATGCCCTCAATGCCCCGCCTTCTTCCCGGTCAGCGCCGCCACCGCCGGCCCGATCACCCGCGTCGCGACCGGGATCAGCAACACGCCGAGGATCAGCCCGAGGATGCCATCGCAGACCGCCGTCACCAGCCAGCCGATGACGCCCGCCAGCCCCTCGGGCACCGCATGGGCGGCCAGCTCGGCCCAGTGGTGGATGGTATTGTAAGGCTCGTGCGCGCCGAGCACATGCAGCCCGTGCACCACGATATTGCCGCCGACCCAGAGCATCGCCAGCGTGCCGACGGTCGACAGCAGCGCCATCAGCTTCGGCATGCCCACCACCAGCCCGCGCCCGACCGCCGTCGCCAGCCCGTTGCGCCGCCCGGCCAGGTGCAGGCCCACATCGTCCATCTTCACGATCAGCGCCACCGCGCCATAGACCGCGACCGTAATGAGCGTGCCGACCACGGCCAGCGTGATCGCCTCCATCCAGAGCGTGCCCTCCGGGATCGCCGCCAGCGCGATGGTCATGATCTCGGCCGACAGGATGAAGTCGGTCTTGATGGCGCCCGCGACCTTCTCCTCCTCCAGATGGCCGGGATCGCGGGTGTCGAAATCCGCCTCCACCGCGTCGTCGGCATGGGGGGCCAGCGCGTGGATCACCTTCTCCGCCCCCTCGAAACAGAGATAGGCGCCGCCCAGCATCAGCAGCGGCGTGATGACCCAGGGCGCGAAATAGCTCAGCGCCAGCAGGCCGGGCAGCAGGATGACCAGCTTGTTCCTCAGCGAGCCGAGCGAGATGCGCCAGATGATCGGCAATTCGCGCTCGGCCGAGAAGCCGTGCACGTATTTCGGCGTCACCGCCGCGTCGTCGATCACCACGCCCGCCGCCTTGGAGCCCGCCTTGGCCGCCGCCGCCGCCACATCGTCGACCGAGGCCGCCGCCACCTTCGCGATCGCCGCCACATCGTCGAGCAGCGCCAGCAATCCACTCATTCCCGTTCTCCCGTATCCCGCGGCCGCGAGCCTAGCGAAGCCGCGGCGCGGCGAAAAGATGCCAATATGACGGAAATGTTAGCGAGAACAAGGAAAGTTTGCGCTAACACTCTGAAAATACGTCGCTTTTAAGCTTTGCCTGCACCCCGGCGAGGGATATAGCCGGGCCATCATGGCGGCACTGAGTCAGACGGAGACGCGGGATATGACCATCACCATCGGCATCAACGGCTTCGGCCGCATCGGGCGCTGCACGCTGGCGCATATCGCGGAATCGGGCCGCAACGATGTTCAGGTCGTGGCGATCAACGCCACCGGCCCCATCGAGACCAACGCCCATCTGCTGAAATACGATTCGGTCCATGGCCGCTTCCCCGGCACGGTGAAGGTCGAGGGCAATGTGCTCGATCTCGGGCGCGGCCCGATCCGGGTGATGTCGACCTACAATCCCGAGGAACTGGATTGGGAAGGCGTCGACGTGGTGCTGGAATGCACCGGCAAGTTCAACGAGCGCGAGAAGGCCGCCGTCCATCTCGGCCGCGGCGCGAAGCGGGTGCTGGTCTCGGCCCCGGCCAAGCGCGCCGACCTGACGGTGGTTTACGGCGTGAACCATCGCGCGCTGGGGCTGGAGCATCTGGTGGTCTCCAACGCCTCCTGCACCACGAACTGCCTCGCGCCGCTGGCCAAGGTGCTGAACGACACGATCGGCATCGAATCGGGCATCATGACCACGATCCATTCCTATACCGGCGACCAGCCGACGCTGGACCGCCGCCACAAGGATCTCTACCGCGCCCGCGCCGCCGCCATGGCGATGATCCCCACCTCGACCGGCGCCGGCAAGGCCATCGGCGAGGTGCTGCCGGAACTGGCGGGCAAGCTCGACGGTTCGGCGATCCGGGTGCCCACCCCGAACGTCTCGGCGGTGGACCTGACCTTCGTCGCCGGCAAGGACGTGACCGTGGCCGACGTGAACGAGATCGTGCGCGAGGCCGCCGCCGGCCATATGGGCTCGGTTCTGGCCTACGACCCGGAGCCGAAGGTCTCCATCGACTTCAACCACACCACGCATTCGTCTATCTTCGCCCCCGACCAGACCAAGGTCGTCGGCGGCCGCACCGTGCGCGTGCTGGCTTGGTATGACAACGAGTGGGGCTTCTCCTGCCGGATGGCCGATGTGGCCGGCGCAATGGGGCGGCTCCTCCGCTGAAGGAGGGGTCGTGACCGACCGTATCGCCCTTATCCTCGGGCTTCTGATCGTCGCGCTGATCGCGGCCGACCTCCTCGCCAATGGCGGGGAGGCGTTGCTGTTTCTGGCGCACAAGATGATCGAGCTGACCGACTACCTGATCTTCTGGCGCTGATCCCCGGAATTCGGGGTTGAAATTCGCGCCGTTCCGCCCATGTTAGCGCTACCATATGCCCGAGAGATTCGCCGGCCGTCCCGGTATGGGCAAGGAGGCCAGCATGACCGTCAGAGCAGCCATCAACGGATTCGGCCGCATCGGCCGCAATACCCTGCGCGCCATCGTCGAATCGGGGCGGCGCGACATCGAGGTGGTGGCGATCAACGATCTCGGCCCGGTGGAGACCAACGCGCATCTGCTGCGCTTCGATTCGGTGCATGGCCGCTTCCCGGCCGAGGTGACCACCGGGCCGGACTGGATCGACATAGGCCGCGGCCCGATCCGGGTCACCGCGCTGCGCAATCCGGCCGAACTGCCCTGGGGCGATGTCGATGTGGTGCTGGAATGCACCGGCGTCTTCACCAGCAAGGAGAAATGCCTGCCCCATCTGGAGAATGGCGCGAAGCGCGTGCTGATCTCCGCCCCCGGCGAGGGGGCCGACAAGACCATCGTCTATGGCGTGAACCACGACAGGCTGACGCGGGAGGACCTCATCGTCTCCAACGCCTCCTGCACCACCAATTGCCTGGCGCCGGTGGCCAAGGTGCTGCACGGGGCGGTGGGGATCGAGAAGGGGATGATGACCACGATCCATTCCTATACCGGCGACCAGCCGACGCTCGACACGCTGCACAAGGATCTCTACCGCGCCCGCGCCGCCGCGCTGAGCATGATCCCGACCTCGACCGGCGCCGCCAAGGCGGTGGGGCTGGTGCTGCCGGAGCTGAAGGGCCGGCTCGACGGCTTCGCCATCCGGGTGCCGACGCCGAATGTCTCGGTGGTGGATCTGAAATTCCTCGCCGCGCGCGACACCTCGGTGGAAGAGATCAACGCCGCGATCATCGCCGCCGCCGAGGGGCCGCTGAAGGGCATCCTCGGCCATACGCCCTGGAAGAACGTCTCGGCCGATTTCAACCACGACCCGCATTCGAGCGTGTTCCACCTCGACCAGACCAAGGTGATGGACGGCCG
>JBDHSR010000102.1:0-9519 GCA_039808305.1 Gemmobacter sp.
GTGTTGTACTGGTCGCCCGAGATGATGAGTTGCAGCGCCGCGATGGTGGCGTCGTTGCCGGTGACCGGCGGCACCGGGTTCACCCCGGCCGCCTTGAAGGCCGCGATGGCGCCGCCCGCCGTGCCGTCATTCGCCGCCACGACGCCGACGATCTCGGCCCCGAAACGGGTGATCTGGCCCGCCGCCCATTCCTGCGCCTTCGGCGGCGCCCAGTCCGGCGTGTCGAACTCGGCCAGCGTCTTGTAGGCCGAGGCGTCGAGCGCCGAATCGATGCCGTCGCGGATCAGCCCGGCCGCCGCGTCGGTGGGCGAGCCGTTGATCTGGAGGACGCCCGCGCCATCCGCCACGCCGCTCGCCTTCAGATGGTCGACCAGCGATTGCGCGATGGCCTGGCCGATGCCCTGGTTGTCGAAGGAGACGTAGTAATCCGCCGGCGTGTCCGGGATCGGCCGGTCATAGGCGATGACCTTGACGCCCTGCGATTGCGCCAGCGTCACCAGACCGGCGGCGGCGGCCGAATCCACCGGGTCGAGCACGATCACCTTGGCGCCCTGCGCGATGACCGAGTTGAACTGCTGCTGTTGCAGGTTCACGTCGGCATTGGCGTTCTGGTAGATCACCGTGCAATCGGCGCAGAGCTTGGCCATCTCGGCCTGGAAGCCGGGGAAATCGTGCTCCTCGTAGCGGGTCGATGCCTGGTCCGGCATCAGGAAGGCCACCGTGCCGGGGGTCTGCGCAAAGGCGGTGCTGCCGAGCAGCGCGGCCGTCAGGGCGACGGGCAGGACGGAATACTTCATCAGCGTTTCTCCTCCACTGTATGTCGAGCCCGCGCCGCCAGCCGCCGGAGAAGAACGCCGCAGGCCGCAGGCGCGGAAAACCGCGCCTCCTCCTTGCCGGCCATGATCCTCCCCCTCGGTCAAGATCGTGCGATTCGACCTTGTTCCACCGATTGAGCATCTTTGCTCAACCGATGACGCATCCTTGCGCCAAGGCTGAAGTGCTGTCAAGGTCCCCGTCAGGAGGAACCGATGACCCCACGCGCGCCGCAGGCGAAACGGACGACGATCTACGATCTGGCGGCGCTGGCCGGCACCTCGCCCAGCGCGGTGAGCGCGGTGCTGAACGGCAACTGGAAGAAGCGCCGGATCAGCGCGGCGCTGGCCGAGCGGATCAGCCGGATCGCCGACGAGCAGGGCTATACCGTCAACATGCAGGCCAGCGCGCTGCGCCGCGACCGCTCGCATCTGATCGGGATGATCGTGCCGAAATACGACAACCGCTATTTCGGCTCCATCGTCGAGGGGTTCGAGGCGATGGCGCGGGCGCGCGGGCTGTTTCCCGTCACCACCTGCACCCGGCGCGACGCGGAGCTGGAGCTTCAGGCGGCGCGCGCCATGATCTCGCATCAGGTGGATTGCCTCGTCGCCACCGGCGCGACCGATCCGGACCGGATCGCCGATCTCTGCGCGGCCTCCGGCGTGCGGGTGCTGAACCTCGACCTGCCGGGACGGCGCGCGCCTTCGGTGATCTCCGACAATTACGGCGGGGCGTTCACCCTGGCCCGCCGCCTGCTGGCCGGCCTGCCCCGGCCCGAGCCGCTGCTGTTCATCGGCGGCCGGGCCAGCGACCACAATACCGCCGCCCGCGTGCAGGGCTTCCGCGCCGCGCATGAGGCGGCGGGCCTCGCCCCCGAGGACGGCCTCATCCTGACCTGCGGCTACGCGCCCGAGAAAGCCGCCGCCGCGCTGGCCGGCCTGTCGGCGCGCGGCATCGCCCTGCCGCCCGCGATCTTCGTCAACTCCACCATCACGCTGGAAGGGGTGATGGGCTGGCTGAAGGGCGGCAAGACCGCCCCGGCCCCCGAACCGCGGATCGGCTGTTTCGACTGGGATCCGCTGGTGGCGGCGCTGTCCGGCACCATCCCGATGATCCGGCAGGACGTGCCGCGCATGCTCGACGCCCTGTTCGCGCTGATCGATTCCGGCGAGACCGGCGACCGGCTCATCCTGGTGCCGACCCGGTTGGAGATGCCCGGCGCATCGCAGCCGGACAACGGCTGACGGCCGGAAGACGCCGCGCGGGACAGGGCGGCGGGTCTCACCCCGCCCCGGTCGGCGGACTCTTCCCCGGACCGGCCGCCTCCCCCTATTGCACCACGAAATCGGCATGCAGCGCCCCGGCGGCGTTGATCGTCTTCAGGATGTCGATCATGTCATGCGGCGCCACGCCCAGCGCGTTCAGCCCCGCCACCACGTCGGAAAGGCTCGTGCCCTCCGCCACCTCGGCCAGCCCCGCCCCGCTTTTCTCGATCCCGGCGGTGCTGCGCGGCACCACCACCGTCTCGCCCTGGCTGAACGGGTTGGGCTGCACCGCGACCGGCGCCTCCTCGACCCGGAGCGTCAGGTTGCCCTGCGCCACCGCGACCCGGCTGATCCGCACATCCGCCCCCATCACGATGGTGCCCGAGCGCTGGTCGACGATCACCCGCGCCCGCGTCTCGGGTTCCACCAGCAGGTTCTCCAGCCGGCCGAGCACATGGGCGGGCGAGGCCATGCGGCTGCGCCCGAGGTCGAGCGCCACCGTCCCCGCATCGGTCATCATCGCCACCTCGCGGCCGAATTCGCGGTTGATCGCGTCCTCGATCCGCGCCGCCGTGGTGAAATCCGGCGCGCGCAGCGCGAGGCGGAGCGCGGAGACGGCGGTGAAATCGAACTCGATCTCGCGCTCCACCCGCGCGCCCGAGGGGATCACCCCGGCCGTCGGCACCCCCTGCACCACCCGCGCCGCCGCGCCCTCGGCCGAGACGCCGCCGGCGATGATGGTGCCCTGCGCCACCGCATAGGTCTCGCCATCCGCGCCGCTCAACGGCGTCATCACCAGCGTGCCGCCCAGCAGGCTTTTCGCATCGCCGATCGCCGAGACCGTCACATCGATCCGCCCGCCGGAGCGCGCGAAAGGCGGCAGCGTCGCGGTGACGAACACCGCCGCGACATTCTTCGGCCGGAACTGCTCTCCCGCGACATTGACGCCCAGCCGTTCCAGCAGATTGGCCATGATCTCCTCGGTGAAGGGCGCGTTGCGGAGCCCGTCGCCGGTGCCGTTCAGGCCGACGACAAGGCCGTATCCCACCAGATCGTTGCCGCGCACCCCGTCGAATTCCACCAGATCCTTGATGCGGATCGGCGCGGCGAGCCCGGGCCAGGCGACGAGACAGGCCAGGAAAGCGAGCAGCAGCCGGGTCACCGCAGATACTCCGTCAGGCTGAGCGCGGAGAGCCGGGCGGTGATCGTGTAGATGGTCTGCAACCGGGTCTCGGCCTCCTGCAAGCGGGTCGCGGCCTCATAGGGATCGGCGGCGACCAGCCCGGCCCGGGCCAGTTCCAGCGCCGTCTTCTCGCTGCCGTTGCGGGTCTGCGCGTCGGCGATGCGCTCCTCCACCATGCCGAGGCCGGCGGCGAGCCCGGTCCGACCGGCCTGCGCCGCCAGCAGCGTTTCGCCGGCCATGCCCATCATGGCGAGCCGCGCGTCATCGCCCGGAAGCGGGCCATCCCGCGTCAGGGCCGCGAGGGCGAGGCCCTTCAGCGTGTCGCGCAGCCCGTCGGAAAGGGCGGTCACCCCGATCCGCACCGGTTCGCCCGGCGCCAGTTCGACCGCGGCGGGCGGGGCGCCGCCGCCATAGATCCCGGTCTCGAAGGTCCCGCCCGCGCCGAACCAGTCCTCCAGCGCCGTCGCGACCTCCTCCGCCGTGGCGAGGCCGGCCATGTCGGCCGCGATCCGGGCCAGCAGGGCCTCGCCCTCCGGCAGCGGCGCGGTATCGGTCGCCACGCCGGCGAACAGCGACCGGCCGCCGACCGACAGGTTCAGCGATGCCACCGCCGACAGGAACGCGGCCTCCGCCTTGTCCGCCAGCGCGTCGATTGTCGTGGTCCGATGCCCCGAGGCGGCGGAGAGCAGGTCGGTCGCCAGCGTCGCCGCCTGACGGTCGATGGACTGGAGCGCCGATTGCATCGTGCCCGCCCGGAGCGCCATCTCCGTCGCCACGGTCTGTTGCGCGGACAGCCGCGACAGCCCCGCGTCGAGCGCATGCAGCGCCCCCAGATCGCCGCGCAGCCGTCGGGCCGGGTCGGCGACGACACCTGTGGTCATTTCCTGGCTCCAGCGGTCGAGATCCGCCTTCGCCAGCCCGGTCTGCCGCCGGAGCATGAAGCTCTGCGCGAGATCGCCGAGGGATGTCACGGTCATGTCAGATCTCCATCAGGCGGGCGAGCAGGCCGTCGATGGCCTGCATGACCCGGGCATTGGCCGAATAGCTCTGCTCGACCAGGAGGAGTTTCTGCATCTCCTGGTCGGTATCGACCCCGCGCGCCAGTTCCTGCTGTTGCAGCGCGGTCTCCCGGGCGGACGCGAAGCTCACCTCCTCCTCGGCAGCGAGCCGCTCGGCGGCGGTGGCCGAGGCCATGTCGGAGACATGGCCGGCGAAACCGCGCGTACCGCCGCCGAGCGCGGCGATCAGCCGGTTGAGCAAGGCCGGCTCGCCGACCGGGCCAGGCGCGGCGGCGCCAAGGCCGTCGCGCAATCGCCAGGCCGCCGCCTCCAAGGCGCCGTTCAGCGTGACGCGCCCGGCGAGGCCGGTCTCCGCCGCCGGATCGAAGGCGCTGCCGGCATCGGTGAAAAGCCCCGGCCCGCCCGCCGCGCTGGGATCGACACCGGCGGCCGAAAACCGCTCCACCAGGTCGCGGGCCACCGCGTCGAGCCGCGCCTGCGCGGCCGGCCCCAGCGTGTCGCGGACCGCGAAGCGCGCCGCCAGACTGCCGCCGCCGACCAGCCCGGTCCCGGTGGTCGAGATCGCCTGGCCGTTCAGCGTCAGGCCCGACAGAACGCCATCCTCCCGCGTCATCTCCGCCGTGACCGACCCGCGCGGCTCGAAACCGAAGACCGAGGCCCGGCCGTCGACCAGCGCCGCCCCGCCGGTGGTGTAGAGCGCGACCACGCCGCCCTCGCGCGCGATCTCGCGGATCGGCACGATGGCGGAGATGCCGTCGATCTGCTGCTGGCGCAGGTCCATCAACCCCGCCGTCTCGGCGCCCGAAGCGGTGGCGCGGCGGATCCGCTCGTTGAGCCCCGCCACGCGGGCCAGCGCGTCGTTCAACCGCGCGACATCCGCGGCGATGCCGGCATCGGCCTCGCCCCGCGCCTGCTGCACCGCGGTGGAGGCGGTGTTGAGCTGGCCGGCCAGCCGCCCCGCCGCCGCGACCGCCGCCTGCAAGCCGACCTCGGAGTCGGGACGGCCCGCCGCCTCGCGCAACGCGCTATCCAGCGCGGCGACCCGCGCGCTCAGCGAGGCCGCCGGATCGGCGCCGCCCAGCGCCGTCTCGACCCGCGACAGGAAAGCCGAGCGCAGCCCGGCGCCGCCGGAGGCCGCCCCGGCGATCCGCCGGTCGGTGAGCAGCGCGGTATCGACATCGCGCAGGATCGCCGTCAGCCGCACCCCGGGCGCGGCTCCGGCCGCCAGTTCCGCCTCGCGCCGCGCATAGCCGGGCGTCATCGCATTGGCGACATTGGACGAGATCACCCCGGCCAGACGGGAGCTGACCGCAAGGCCGGACAGGGCGGCATTCATCGCGGAGGAAAGGCTCATGGCGTGCCCCTATCGTTTGATATTGGTGGTTTCCTGAAGCATCTCGTCGACGGTCTGGATGACCTTCGCGTTGGAGGAATAGGCGCGCTGGGTCTGGATCAGGCTGGTCAGCTCCCCCGCCACATCGGTGGTGGACCCTTCGCGCGCATATCCCGAGATCCCGCCGGTCGGCCCGTCCCCGGCATCCCAGAGGAAGAACGACCCCGATGTCGGCGAAATGCCGTAGGCCTGGTCGTCATAGGCGGTCAGGCCGTTGAGATTGGGCACGTCGACCAGCGGGATCTGGTAGAGCGTCCGGGTGAAGCCGGTGTCGTAGGTGGCGCGGAGCATGCCGTTCTCGTCGACCTCCACCCCGGTCAGGTTGCCGACGGGAGAGCCGTTGCGGGTGATCGAGGTCGGCGAGAAACTGTCGGACAACTGGGTGAGCGGGCCGGCCCCGCCCGGCCGGCCGAGCGTCACGGTCAGCGGCCCGCCCGCCACCTCCAGCCCGATCGTGCCGGCGGCGGCATCATAGGCGCCGCCCGAGACGGTGGTCACCGAGGCGAGCGCGCCGCCATTCACCCGGCTGTCGTCGAAGGTCAGGACATATTCGCCGATCACCGCGCCGTCCTGCGCCGAATCGGTGATCCGCATCCGCCATTCGTTCGAGGCCCCATCGGCGGCGACGGTCGGGGTGAAGGTGACGCCCAGCGTCTCCGACGTGCCGAGATTGCCGTAATATTCCACCGAAATCGGCAGCGCCTCGCCGTCCGCCCCGGCGGCGGTCGCGGTGGCGGGGAGGTTGACACCGAGCCGGATCTCGGTGGTCGGATCGCCGGCCTGCTGGTTGGAATTGATGACCACCGGCTGCAAGCCGGCGACCGAGTCGCGCGGTAGGGCGGGGATCGAGCCGTCGGCATTGGCCGGCCAGCCGAGCAGCGCGAGACCGGAGGTCGTCTTCAGCACGCCGCTTCCATCGGTGCGGAAGGCGCCGGTCGTTGTCATCAGCAATTCGTTGCCGCCACCCAGCCCGGCCGAGCGCGTCACCGGCAACATGCCGCGTCCCGACACCGCGAGGTCGAGCGCGTTGGCGGTGGAGACCAGCGCGCCGCGCTCGTCGATCAGCCGCGTCGCCTGCGCCCGCACGCCGCCCGCGCTGTAGCTGCCCGAAAGCTGCGACCCGGTGAGCACCATCGACTCGAATTCCGCCGCCGCGCGCTTGTAGCCATAGGTGCCGGAATTGGCGATATTGTCCGAGATGGAGGCGAGGCGGGTGGCATTGGCATTCAGCCCCGCCACCCCCGCATTGAGCGCGGAGGAAATCGTCATGGGAAAGCGCCTTTCGTCAGCTTCGAATCCGTGTCGAAACCGACCCTGCGCCCTCCGCGTTAATTTGCGCCTAACGCCGGCGGTCTATCTGTCGCGCCGCAGCAGCACGACCTCCACCCGGTTGTTGCGGATCGCCATCGGATCGGCGGTGACCGGCTTGCGGTCGGCATGGCCGGCGACCCGGCGCAACCGGGCCGGCGGCAGGCCGTCGGCCTCCAGCAGCGCGCGCACCGCACCGGCCCGCGCTGCCGACAGGTCCCAGACCGGATTGTGCCGCAGCGGCGCCGGATAGGCCCGGACATGGCCGTTCACCGCGATGCCGTTGCGGGTGATCGGCAGGATCTCGGCCACCATCGCCACGATCTCGCGCAGCGCGGGGCGCGGCTCGGCGCTGTCGGCGGCGAAGAGCGGCGACTCCTCCAGATCGAAGATCTCGATGGTCAGCCCCTCGTCGGTGACCCTGGTCACGACATGGCGCAGCCGGGCCTCCATCGTCATGCTTTCGCCGCCGAAGGCGGTGAGCGCCTTGTCGATCCCGGCCTTGGCCTCCTGCAACTGGCCTTCGGTCATCTCGTTCGGGTCGCGCCCGCCGGCGACGCCGGTGCCGTTATGGGCCATCGCCTCCTGCGTGAAGGAACTGTCGCCGCCCAATACATTGTCGCCCCCGCCCGAGGGCGAGATCGAGGCGACCGGACTGAAATAATCCGCCACGCCCTTCCGTTGCTGTTCCGTCGTCGCGCCCAAAAGCCACATCAGCAGGAAGAACGCCATCATGGCGGTCACGAAGTCGGCATAGGCGACCTTCCACGCGCCGCCGTGATGCCCCTCGCCCCCCGAGACCTTCTTCCGTTTGATGATGACGGGCGCGGCATTGTTCCTGCCGGCCATCACACCCATCCTTTCACACCCGCCCCCAGACTAGAGGAGCGGGGTGAACGGAGGCTTAAAGGATCAAATCCCGCGCAGTTTCCGCCGCTCAGCAGCCATGCAGCGCCAGCGCGACGCCCTGCCCCACACCGACGCAGAGCGTGGCGAGCGCGGTGCGCCCGCCGGTCTCGGCCAGTTGCCGCGCGGCGGAAAGCGCCAGCCGCGCGCCGGACATGCCGAGCGGATGGCCCATGGCGATGGCGCCGCCATAGCGGTTCACCTGCGGCGCGTCATCGGGCAGGCCCCAGGCGCGCAGGCAGGCCAGCGCCTGCGCCGCGAACGCCTCGTTCAGCTCGATCACGTCGCAATCTGCCGGGCTGAGGCCGGTGCGTTCGGTCAGCCGCGACACCGCCGCGACCGGCCCCACGCCCATGATGCGCGGCGCCACCCCGGCCGAGGCCGCGGCGCCGATCCGGGCGAGCGGGGTCAGCCCATGCGCCTTCACCGCCGCCGCCGAGGCCAGCAGCACCGCGCAGGCGCCGTCATTCACCCCCGAGGCATTGCCCGCCGTCACCGTGCCGCCCTTGCGGAACGGCGTGGGCAGGCCCGCGAGCTTTTCCAGCGAGGTGGCGCGGGGATGCTCGTCCGCGCTCACCACCGTGTCGCCCTTGCGGCCGGGAATGGTGACCGGCGCGATGTCGGCCGCGTGCCAGGCGGCATCGTAACGGCTTTGGCTACGCAGGGCGAAGGCGTCCTGATCGGCGCGCGGGATCGCGAAATCGGCGGCGACATTCTCGGCGGTCTCGGGCATCGAATCGATGCCGAACTCCGCCGCGATGCGCTTGTGGGCGAAGCGCCAGCCGATGGTGGTGTCATGGATCTCGGTCTGCCGGGAGAAGGCGCTTTCCGCCTTGGGGATCACGAAGGGGGCGCGGCTCATGCTCTCCACCCCGCCCGCCAGCACCAGATCGGCGGCGCCGGAGGCGATGCTGCGCGCGCCGAGGATCACCGCGTCGAGGCCCGAGGCGCAGAGCCGATTCACCGTGATCGCCGGCACGCTGTCCGGCAGGGCGGAAAGCAGCACCGCCATGCGGGCGACGTTGCGGTTGTCCTCGCCCGCCTGATTGGCGCAGCCGAGGATCACCTCGTCCACCGGCAGGTCGCGGCCGGCGAGCGTGGCGTCGATCACATGCGCCGCCAGATCGTCGGGGCGCACCATGGCGAGGGCGCCGCCATGGCGGCCGATCGGGGTGCGCTTGCCGGCGCAGAGAAAGACTTCGGTCACAGCACGTCCTCCAGGGCGGGGCAGATGGCGTAGCGGGGTTTCAGCGCCTCGGGCGCCGCCGCCTCCAGCCGCCGCAATTCGGTCAGGATGGCGGTGCGGCCATGGCGGTGCCCGCTTTCGAACGGCCCGCGCGGGAAGTTGAGGCCGAGCTTCAGCGCGGTGTCGATCCCCTCGACGGTGGAGCCGCCCTCGGCCAGCAGGGTCGCGGCCTCGTTGGCCAGCATCGCCTCGATGCGCAGCGCGATGGCCTCGGCATCGGCGGGCGGTTCGGGCAACGGATCGGGATGCAGGAAGCCCCGCCCGCTCTTGCGGCCCAGATCGCCGCGCGCCACCTGCGCGCGCAGCGCCGGAAAGACGTGATAGCGCGGGCTGCCGCCCATCGCGGCCTGAAGGCTTTCGGTCGCGGCGAGGTTGATGTCGGC
>JBDHSR010000103.1:0-9501 GCA_039808305.1 Gemmobacter sp.
GGGCATGGGGAGGGAGACGCCACGGGCCTCCCCCGGAGCGGATGGCCGCGTGCGTTGCCGGGTATGGAGGTCGAAGAGAAAGAACCGTGTGAGCCCTGTCCCCGCCCGGAATCAAGGCGCGAAGCGCCGCCGGGCAGCGCCCGACCGCCCCCTCGGGCGGGCGCTTTGGTGACGGAAGCGCGGGGATCGAAGTTAGGCGGTGCTCGGCCATAAAGCGGCGACCACAGATGTTGCTGCGCCCACCCGGCGGTCGGGCTCTGCCCTCCGTGGTGCGGGGTGGCGAAAGGAAGTGTAGCGCATCAAAGCGCGGATCGCGACCGTCGCAGCGCCCACCCGGCGGTCGACCCCCGCCCTCCGTGATGCGGGATGGTCGCGGCGCAGCCTGGCGGAATACCGCGCCGTCCTCCCCGGCACCGCATCGCGCAAGGCGAGAAATGCGCCATGAAACAATTCGCAAGGATTGCGAAAAACTCGCGTAACCATTGACCGGAACTCTGGTCATGTCGAGAGGCGGGCGAACCGCTCCGGCGCATGTCCGGGGAGAGAGCGGACGCAGGGAGGACGACATATGGCGGCAACCGCGGGGGAAACCTCGATCCCGGCGCTGCTGGCGCGCAATGTGAGGCTTCACGGGGCGCGGCCGGCCTGGCGCGAGAAGGAGTTCGGCATCTGGCAAAGCTGGAGCTGGGCCGAGGCGGCGGTGGAGATCCGCGCCATCGCGCTCGGCCTTCTGGCGCTGGGGCTGGAGCGGGGCGACCATGTGGCGGTGATCGGGCGCAACCGGCCCTCGCTCTACTGGTCGATGATCGCGGCGCAGATGTGCGGCGCGGTGCCGGTGCCGCTCTATCAGGACGCGGTGGCCGAGGAGATGGCCTATGTGCTCGACCATTGCGGGGCGCGCTTCGTGATCTGCGGCGACCAGGAGCAGGTCGACAAGGTGATCGAGGTCCAGGAGAAGATCCACCATATCGAGCAGGTGGTCTATGTCGACCGGCGCGGGATGCGGAAATACGACCATTCCCGCATGAACGCGCTGGCCGATGTGGCGGCCGAGGGCAAGGCGGGGCATTTCCGCTTCGACGCCGAGCTCGACGCCCGCATCGCGGAACTGGATTACGACAGCACCTGCGTGATGCTCTACACCTCGGGCACCACGGGCAAGCCGAAGGGCGTGGTGCTGTCGAACCGCAACATCATCGAGACCTCGAAGAACACCTCGGCCTTCGACGGGCTGCGCCCCGGCGACGATGTGCTGGCCTATCTGCCGATGGCCTGGGTGGGCGATTTCATCTTCTCGGTGGGACAGGCGCTGTGGACCGGCTTCTGCGTGAACTGCCCGGAAAGCGCCGCCACCATGATGACCGACCTGCGCGAGATCGGGCCGACCTATTTCTTCGCGCCGCCGCGCGTGTTCGAGGGCCAGCTCACCCAGGTGATGATCCGCATGGAGGATGCGGGCCGGCTGAAGAAGGCGATGTTCGACCGCTGCATGAAGGTCGCCCGCCGCGCGGGCCCCGCCATCCTCGACGGCAAGCCGGTGGGGCTGGGCGACCGCATCGCCTACTGGATCGGCGACAAGCTGGTCTACGGGCCGCTGAAGAACACGCTGGGCTTCAGCCGCGTCCGCGTCGGCTATACGGCGGGCGAGGCGATCGGGCCGGAGATCTTCGACTTCTACCGCTCGCTCGGCATCAACCTGAAACAGCTTTACGGCCAGACCGAGGCCTCGGTCTTCATCACCCAGCAGCCCGACGGGCAGGTGCGCTCCGACACGGTGGGCGTGCCCTCGCCGGGGGTGGAGGTGCGGATCGAGGGCAATGGCGAGGTGTTCTACCGCAGCCCCGGCACCTTCGTCGCCTATTACAAGAACCCCGAAAGCACCGCCTCCACCAAGGATGCCGAGGGCTGGGTGGCGACGGGCGATGCCGGCTTCTTCGAGGAAGGCACCGGCCATCTGCGCATCATCGACCGCGCCAAGGATGTGGGCAAGATGGCGGACGGCAGCCTGTTCGCGCCGAAATATGTCGAGAACAAGCTGAAATTCTACCCCAACATCCTGGAGGCCGTGGTGTTCGGCAATGGCCGCGACCGCTGCACCGCCTTCATCAACATCGACCTGACGGCGGTGGGCAACTGGGCCGAGCGCAACAACATCGCCTATTCCAGCTATC
The DNA here is from genome assembly GCA_039808305.1 of Gemmobacter sp. GTDB lineage: Bacteria > Pseudomonadota > Alphaproteobacteria > Rhodobacterales > Rhodobacteraceae > Gemmobacter. The sequence continues at coordinate 2,172 of JBDHSR010000103.1, forward strand.
AGGAGCTCGCCGGCAATCCGCGCGTCTACGAGACGATCCGCGGCCATGTCGAGGAGGTCAACCGCTCGGTCGCGGCCGACCGGATGCTGGCGGGCTGCCAGATCCACCGCTTCTGCATCCTGCACAAGGAACTCGACGCCGATGACGGCGAGATGACCCGCACCCGCAAGGTGCGCCGCAACATCATCGAACAGAAATACGCCGACCTGATCGAAGGGCTCTACAGCGGCGCCGAAAGCGTGGCGACCGAGACCGAGGTCACCTACGAGGACGGCCGCAAGGGCGCGATCCGCGCCACGGTCAGGATGATGGACGCGGCCACCGTGGCCCCGGCGGAACGGAGGGCGGCATGACCACGGCGACCGGACCCGACGAGGGCTACACCACCGCCGACGGCCGCAGGATCGGCGGCGTGCTGATGGAGATGAAGAACATCACCCTGCGCTTCGGCGGCGTGAAGGCGATCACCGACATCAGCTTCGACATCCGCGAGGGCGAGATCCGCGCCATCATCGGGCCGAACGGCGCGGGCAAGAGCTCCATGCTCAACGTGATCTCGGGCTTCTATGTGCCGCAGGAGGGCGAGGTCTGGTTCCACGGCCAGCGCCGCGCGCCGATGCGGCCCTATGAGGTGGCCCGGCAGGGCATCGCCCGCACCTTCCAGAACATCGCCCTGTTCGAGGGCATGAGCGTGCTCGACAACATCATGACCGGGCGGCTGACGCTGATGAAGACCGGCCTCGCCGCGCAGGCGCTGTGGTGGGGCCGCGCGCAGCGCGAGGAAACCGAGCACCGCGAGAAGGTCGAGAAGATCATCGACTTCCTGGAGATCCAGCATATCCGCAAGACCCCGGTGGGCCGGCTGCCCTACGGGTTGAAGAAACGGGTGGAACTGGCCCGCGCGCTGGCGGCGGAGCCGAAGCTCCTGCTGCTGGACGAGCCGATGGCCGGCATGAATGTCGAGGAGAAGGAGGACATGTGCCGCTTCATCCTCGACGTGAACGACGAGTTCGGCACCACCATCGCGCTGATCGAGCATGACATGGGCGTGGTGATGGATCTGAGCGACCGGGTGGTGGTGATGGATTACGGCAGGAAGATCGGCGACGGCCCGCCCGACGAGGTGCGCAGCAATCCCGAGGTCATCCGCGCCTATCTGGGGGTGGGACATGCCTGATCAACTGCTTTACGCGATGGAGGTCTCGCTCAACGGCCTCATGGCGGGGATCATGTATGCCCTCGTGGCGCTCGGCTTCGTGCTGATCTTCAAGGCGAGCGGCATCTTCAACTATGCCCAGGGGGTGCTGGCGCTGTTCGCGGCGCTGACGCTGGTGGGGCTGCAACAGGGGCAGGTGCCCTTCGCGCATCTCATCAACGCGGTCTTCGGCACCGGCCTGCATCATTTCGGCTGGACGCTGCCGGCGCTGGTCGCCATCGCGCTGACCGCGCTGGTGATGGTGGGGCTGGCCTGGCTGATCGAGCGGCTGGTGCTGAAGCATCTGATCAACCAGCCGCCGATCATCCTCTTCATGGCGACCATTGGCCTCGCCTGGTTCCTGGAGGGCTTCGGCGACGTGATGTGGGGCGCCGACATCAAGAAGCTGGATGTCGGCCTGCCGCAGGGCATTTCCGAGATCGTCGACGAGGCGACCTTCAACTGGTTCGGCTACGGCTTCTTCATCGACCGGCTGGACATCGTGGCGGCGGTGGTCGCGGCGGCGCTGGTCGCCTCGCTCACGCTGTTCAGCCAGTATACCAAATACGGCCGCGCCCTGCGCGCGGTGGCCGACGACCATCAGGCGGCGCTGTCGGTCGGCATCAGCCTGCGCTTCATCTGGGTGCTGGTCTGGTCGATCGCCGGTTTCGTGGCGCTGGTCGCGGGCATCATGTGGGGATCGAAATCCGGCGTGCAGTTCTCGCTCAGCCTGATCGCGCTGAAGGCGCTGCCGGTGCTGATGCTGGGCGGCTTCACCTCGATCCCCGGCGCCATCGTCGGCGGGCTCATCATCGGCATGGGCGAGAAGCTGTTCGAGTTCTTCATCGGGCCGATGATCGGCGGCGCGACCGAGAACTGGTTCGCCTATGTGCTGGCGCTGCTGTTCCTCGTGTTCCGGCCGCAGGGCCTGTTCGGCGAACGCATCATCGAGAGGGTGTGACGATGGCGCGGGACATGGGGACCGGACCGGGGGCCAGCCCCCGGACCCCCGGAGTATTTGGGCAAGAAGCAATGCAGGATCGTCAGGGAGGGAAGCACTGATGCTTTACAGGGAAGCCGGCGACTTCAAGACCTCCTATGCGAAGGACAGCCAGACCTTTCCGATCCGGGCGGATCGCTGGGCCTATTACGCGGTGCTGGCGGTGGCCTTCCTGGTCGTGCCCTTCGTCATCGACGACTACTGGGCCAGCGCGGTGGCGGTGCCCTTCCTGATCTATGCCATCGCCGCGATCGGGCTGAACATCCTGACCGGCTATTGCGGGCAGGTCAGCCTCGGCACCGGCGGGTTCATGGCGGTGGGGGCCTATGCGGTCTACAAGCTGATGACCGGCTTTCCCGAGGTGCCGGTGCTGATCCATGTGCTGCTGGCCGGCGGGATCACCGCCGGGGTGGGGGTGCTGTTCGGGCTGCCCTCGCTCAGGATCAAGGGGTTCTATCTGGCGGTGGCGACGCTGGCCGCGCAGTTCTTCCTGGTCTGGCTCTTCAACAAGGTGCCGTGGTTCTACAACTATTCCGCCTCGGGCCAGATCACCGCGCCGCAGCGCACGATGTTCGGGGTGGCGGTGACCGGGGCGAACACGCCGGCCTGGGCCAAGTATCTGTTCTGCCTGGTGATCCTGGTGGCGCTGGCCTGGCTCGCGCGCAACCTGACGCGCGGCATGACCGGGCGGAAATGGATGGCGATCCGCGACATGGACATCGCGGCCGAGATCATCGGGGTGAACCCGCTGACCACCAAGCTTTCGGCCTTCGCGGTGTCGAGCTTCTTCATCGGCGTGGCCGGGGCGCTGTTCTTCGCGGTCTATCTGGGTGCTGCGGAAGTGGGCGAGGCCTTCGGCATCCAGAAGAGCTTCCTCGTGCTGTTCATGATCATCATCGGGGGGCTGGGGTCGATGTTCGGCTCCTTCGCGGGGGCGGCCTTCCTCGTGCTGCTGCCGGTCCTGCTGAAGAACGTGCTGGTCGGCGGGCTCGGCTGGCCGACCGATCTCGCGGCGCATATCGAGCTGATGATCGTCGGCGCCCTCATCATCCTGTTCCTGATCCTCGAACCGCACGGGCTGGCGCAGCTCTGGCGGGTGGCGAAGGAGAAGCTGCGGCTCTGGCCGTTCCCTCACTGAGGCAAACCGGCCGGCGGGGCCGTGGGGCGCCGCCGGCGAAAGATCAACCGGGAGGAAAGACAATGAGAAAGACCTTCACCCTGCTGGCGGCGGCGGCCATCGCGGCCACGGCGGCGGCGCCGGCACTGGCCGATCTGGTCGTGCCGAACCTGAGCTACCGCACCGGCCCCTTCGCGGCGGGCGGCATCCCCTATGCCGACGGCTTCGCCGATTACTTCACCCTGCTCAACGAGCGGGACGGCGGCATCGGCGGCGAGAGGATCCAGACGCCGGAATGCGAGACCGCCTACAATACCGAGAAGGGGGTCGAGTGCTATGAATCGACCAAGGGCCAGAACGCGCTGGTCTACAATCCGCTCTCGACCGGCATCACCTATCAGCTCATCCCCAAGGTGACGGCGGACGGCATCCCGCTTTACACCCCCGGCTACGGGCGCACCTCGGCGGCCAATGGCAAGGTGTTCGAATGGGTGTTCAACTACCCGGCGAATTACTGGGACGGCGCGAGCGTCGCGGTGAAGCATCTGCTCGACCTCAATGGCGGCAGCCTCGACGGCAAGAAGATCGCGCTGCTTTACCACAACTCGGCCTATGGCAAGGAGCCGATCCGCACGCTTCAGGAACTGTCGAAGAAGCACGGCTTCGCGCTGAGCGAGATCCCGATCGACAGCCCCGGCCAGGAGCAGAAGAGCCAATGGCTCCAGGTCCGCCGCGACAAGCCGGATTATGTGCTGTTCTGGGGCTGGGGCGTGATGAACTCCGTCGCGATCCAGGAGGCCGCCAATATCCGCTTCCCGATGGAGAACTTCATCGGCGTCTGGTGGTCGGGTTCGGAGAACGACGTGCTGCCGGCGGGCGACGGCGCCAATGGCTACAAGTCGCTGGCGATGCACGGCACGGGGATGGATTACCCGGTCTATGCCGACCTGAAGAAATACGTGCATGACGCCGGCAAGGCGGCGGGCGCGGGCGATCAGGTGGGCACCGTGCTCTATTCGCGCGGCATGTATGCGGCGATGGTCATCGCCGAGGCGATCCGCAAGGCGCAGGAGATCAGCGGCACTCCCGCCATCACCGCCGCGCAACTGCGCGACGGCTTCGAACAGCTCGAGATCACCGAGGAGCGGATGGTCGAGATCGGCCTGCCGCATTTCGGCCAGCCCTTCAAGGCGAGCTGCGCCGATCATGGCGGGCCGGGCGCGGCGATGATCCAGCAATGGGACGCCTCGGCGAAGAAATGGAACCTGATCACCGGCTTCATCGCGCCGGATGACGCGGTGCTCGACCCGCTGATCGCCGAGGATTCGGCGGCTTTCGCGGCCGAGAACGGCATCCAGGAACGCTGCAACTGAAACCGGCGGAGGCGCGGGTCCGGCCCGCGCCTCCCTTCCCGCCAGTCCGAGGGCCAGAGCCATGCTTGACGCGACCCATCCCGATGCCTCCGCCCCGGCCGCCGCCGGCGGGACGCTGCTGGAGGTGAACAATATCGAGGTGATCTACAACCATGTCATCCTCGTGCTGAAAGGGGTCAGCCTGACCGTGCCGAAGGGCGGTATCACCGCGCTCCTGGGCGGCAATGGCGCGGGCAAGACCACCACGCTGAAGGCGGTGTCGAACCTGCTGCGCTCCGAGCGCGGCGAGGTGACGAAGGGCCAGATCCTCTATCGCGGACAATCGGTGCAGGACCGCAATCCGGCGGAACTGGTGAAGATGGGCGTCATCCAGGTGATGGAGGGCCGCCACTGTTTCGAGCATCTGACGGTGGAGGAGAACCTGCTGACCGGCGCCTATACCCGCACCGACGGCGCGGGTGCGATCAATGCCGATCTGGAGATGGTCTATACCTATTTCCCCCGGCTGAAGGAGCGTCGGCGGAGCCAGGCCGGCTATACCTCGGGCGGCGAGCAGCAGATGGTCGCCATGGGCCGGGCGCTGATGTCGCGCCCCGAGATGATCCTGCTCGACGAGCCGTCGATGGGCCTCGCCCCGCAACTGGTGGAGCAGATCTTCGAGATCGTGAAGGCGGTGAACGAGGGCGAGGGCGTCACCTTCCTGCTGGCCGAGCAGAACACCAATGTGGCGCTGCGCTACGCCCATACCGGCTATATCCTCGAAAGCGGCCGGGTGGTGATGGAGGGATCGGCGCAGGATCTGCGCGAGAACCCGGATGTGAAGGAATTCTATCTCGGCATGTCCGACAAGGGCCGCAAGAGCTTTCGCGACGTGCGCAGCTATCGCCGCCGCAAGCGCTGGCTGGCCTGAGGGAGGATGCGGCGATGACCCATTTCGACACGCTGGAAACCCGCTCCGCCGACGAACGCGCCGCCGATCTGGCGCGCGACCTGCCGGCGCTGATCGCCCATGCCCAGACCGCGCCCGCCCTGGCCGAGAGCCTGCGCGGGGTCGATCCGGCGGCGATCACCAGCCCCGAGGCGCTGGCCGGCCTGCCGGTGATCCGCAAGGCCGACCTCTCGGCGGCGCAGAAGGCGCGCGCGCCCTTCGGCGGCTACCTGCCCGCGGGCGGCGGCTTCGAGCATGTGTTCCAGTCGCCCGGCCCGATCTACGAGATCGGCCGCACCGCGCCGGACTGGTGGCGGATGGGGCGGTTCCTCCATGCCGCCGGGATCGGGCGCGGCGACATCGTGCAGAACTGCTTCGGCTATCACCTGACCCCGGCGGGCATGATGTTCGAGAACGGCGCGCGGGCCGTGGGGGCGGCGGTGCTGCCCGCCGGCACCGGCCAGACCGACCTTCAGGTCCGCGCCGCCGCCGACATCGGCAGCACCGCCTATTGCGGGACGCCCGATTACCTGAAGGTCATCCTCGACCGCGCCGGGGAGATGGGCGAGCGGCTGCGCTTCACCCGCGCCGCCGTGGGGGGCGGGGCGCTGTTCCCCTCGCTGCGCAAGGAATATGCCGAGCGCGGCATCCTCTGCCTGCAATGCTACGCCACCGCCGATCTCGGCAATATCGCCTATGAGAGCGAGGCGCAGGACGGCATGATCCTCGACGAGGGGGTGATCGTCGAGATCGTCCGCCCCGGCACCGGCGACCCGGTGCCGATGGGCGAGGTGGGCGAGGTGGTGGTGACCACGCTGAACCGCGATTATCCGCTGGTGCGCTTCGCCACCGGCGATCTCTCGGCGCTGATGCCGGCGGGGTCGGCCTGCGGGCGCACCAACCTGCGCATCCGGGGCTGGATGGGCCGGGCCGACCAGACCACCAAGATCAAGGGCATGTTCGTGCGCCCCGAACAGGTCGCCGAATTCGTCGCCCGACACGAGGAGGTCGGCCGCGCCCGCGTCATCGCCAGCCGCGAGGGCGAGATGGACGCGATGACGGTGCAGGTGGAAAGCCGCGCCTCCAACCCCGCGCTTTACGAGAAGAGCGTGGCCGAGGTGCTGAAGCTGCGCGGCCGGATCGAGATCGTGGCGCCGGGCAGCCTGCCCAATGACGGCAAGGTGATCGAGGACCGGCGGGATTACGGCTGAGCCGCTCCGCCGGTTTCCGGCCCTGTTCCGAACGCTCTGCGGGGCGGTCTCGGGCCGGTGTCGATGCGCCGGGCCGCCCGCAGGTTTCCGGCGCCCCTTTCCGAACTGACCCTCTGACCCTCTGACCCTCTGACCCTCTGACCCTCTGACCCTCTGACCCTCTGACCCTCTGACCCTCTGACCCTCTGCGCGGAACAGGCGTTTTTCGTGCAGTCAATGCGACGATTTCGCTGGATCCCTGTGACAAACTGTCCCATCTTCCGGCCGGCACCGGAGGATGGGAGGAACCGCATGAACAAACTTGTCGCCCTGATCTGCGTGATCAGCTGGTCGGGTTTCTGGGCCTTCGGTTACCTCGCCCTGTCGGCCGGGGTGGAGGATGGCACGCAGATCGCCGTGGCCGCCGTGCTGGCCGCCATCGGCTTCTTCTCGGGCATGATCGCCTGGCTGAAACTCTCGCGCGACAGCCGGCTGCCGCCGGTGCGGCTCTGAGGGCGGCGTCCCGA
>JBDHSR010000104.1:0-9479 GCA_039808305.1 Gemmobacter sp.
AGCGTCACGGTCACCCGGCGGTTGACGCGGCCCTTCTTCTCGATCTTGCCGATCTCGATCCGGCCGATCTCGGCGGTGCGGGCGACATGGGTGCCGCCGCAGGGTTGCAGGTCGACCTGGCCGCCCCCCTGCCCGATCCGCACCAGCCGGACCCGGCCCTGCCCCAGCGGCGGCATGACCGACATGGTTTTCACCAGGCCCGGATTGGCGATCAGCTCCGCGTCGGTGATCCAGTCTTCGGTGACCGGCAGGTCGCGGTCGATCAGCCGGTTCAGCGCCTCGGCCAGCGCCGCGATGTCCGCCGGCGGCTCCGGCATGTCGAAATCCAGCCGGCCGCGCCCGGCGCCGATCTGCCCGCCGGTCACCGGCAGCGGGATCACCACCGACAGCAGGTGCAGCGCGGTATGGATGCGCATATGCAGGTGCCGGCGCTCCCAGTCGAGATGCTGTGCGACCTCCGCGCCGACCGGCGGCAGCGGCCGCGGCTCGGCGGCGACCAGCGCGATGCGGCCGTGATCGGCCTTCACCGCCGTCGCGATCTCCAGCACGCCGCCCTCCCAGACCAGCCGGCCGCTGTCGCCGGGCTGGCCGCCGCCGGTCGGGTAGAACACCGAAGCGTCGAGCAGCACGCCCCCCTCGGGCGTGTGGCCGGTCACCCGCGCGGGCGCGTCGCGCAGATAGGCGTCTTCACGGAACAGCGGGCGGGTGGGGTCTGGCGTCATCTCTCGGTCTCGTCGTCATGGGCGTCGCCGGGCGGCGCCGGCGGGGGAACGGCGGGCGGGGCCGCCTCGGCGGCGGCGGCATGGGAGGGCGCCATCCGCGCCAGCTGCTCGGGCGTCGCGACCTGCAACACCTCCAGCACGGTGGCTATATCCTCGATCCGGCTGGGCGAGGTGCCGGGCGTGCCGGCGAGGGCGATACCCGCCTCGTGGAAGCGCTGCATGATCTGGTGGTTCACCTCGGTCCGCACCTGGGTGGAGAAGTTCACGTCGCGGATCAGCATGCGGATCTCGAAATTCAGCGCATCCGTCCCCATGCCGGTGAAGGCGATGGCCGGCGGCGGGTTCAGCAGGGCCAGCGGCTGCGCCTCGGCGATGTCCTGAAGAATGCGCGAGACCTGCCGGCTGTCGGAGGCGAATTTCACCGAGACCGGCACGATGACCCGGCCGGTCAGGCTGAACCGCGTCCAGTTGGTCACCCGCTGGCTGACCAGATCGGCGTTCGGCACGATGATGTCGGAGCGGTCGAAGGTCTGGATGCGGGTGGAGCGGACCGAGATCGCCTTGACGGTGCCCGACACCGTGCCGACCTCGATCCAGTCGCCCTCGCTCACCGGCCGCTCGATCAGCAGGATGATGCCCGAGACGAAGTTCTGCACGATGTTCTGAAGGCCGAAACCGATACCGACCGACAGCGCCGAGGCGACGATGGCAAGGCCCGACAGGTCGATCCCCGCCGCCGAGACCGCGACCAGCGCCGACAGGAAGATGCCGACATAGCCGGTGCCCGAGACGATGGCGTTGCGCCCGCCCTGATCGAGCCGGGTCTTCGGCAGGATCGAGCTTTTCAGCGCGCCCTGGAACAGCCGGGTCACCCCGAAGCCGATGACGAACAGGACCAGGAAATAGACGAAGTTCGAGGGCGAGATGCGCGTCTCGCCCACCGTGAAACCCTCGGTGAAGCGGTTCCACAGCTCGCCCAGATCCTCGACCCGCGCGCCCCAGATCAGCGCGAAGAGCGGCAGCGAGGCGATGGTCAGCAGGAAGCCCGCCAGCACCGGCAGCAGCAGCCCGTCCTCCTGGCCGTCCGCCTCGGCCCGGATCACCGCGCGGTAGATGTCCGACAGGAACTGCACCAGCACGACCAGAAGCCCCGCGAGGCCGAGCGAGGCGGCGGCCGGAAAGACCAGCGCGTTCGCCGCCGAGGTATAGCCGATCACCGCCAGCAGCGGCCCCAGCACGGCGATGCCGATGACCAGCTTGCCCAGGATCTGCAACACCCGGTCGCGGAAGCCGGGGCCCTCGCCCTCGCTTGCCGCCGGCGCGGCCCCGGCGATCTTGCTGTTCAGCAGATGGCCGAGCCGCCAGAGCAGCAGGCTCATCACCAGAAGAAGCGGCAGGCTCAGCACCGGCACCGCCGCCTCGGGCAGCCGGGCGGGCGGCAGGATCTGCTGGCGCAGCACCTCCAGCCCCTGCACGAGGCCGAGCATCGTGGTATGGAACCGCCCCTCGGCGCGGTATTCCGGCGCGACGCCCAGCGGGCCGGGGCCGGCATCGTCCTTCGGAAAGATGCGCCCGGCCAGCCAGTAGGAGAAGAACAGCGCGAAGCCCGCCACCGGCAGCGCCAGGACCAGATCGCGGCCCATGCCGGTGACCATCTCGGTCAGCATGAGCGCGACCGAGACCATGAACACCCCAGCCGCGGGCACCGCGATCTGGCCGAGCGAGGCGACGAAGGCCCAGACCCGGCGCCAGCGCGGCGAGCGCGACGAGGTTTGCAGCCAGTCGGCGAACCGCTCGATCCAGCGCCGCCCGCGCGCGATCAGCACCAGCGCCATCGCCAGCAGGATGCCGATCCCCGGCAGGTTGTCGAGCATCTCGGTCCGGCGCGCCTCGCGCTTCCAGTTGCCGGCGACCTCGCCCCAGATCTGCATCGCGCCGTCGCGCACCGCGCCCAGCGCGGTGGCCCAGTTCGCCGGATTTGCCGGGGTCGGCCAGAGCTTCAGCAGTTGCGCGGTCTGGCGTTCGCGCAGTTCGGCGTCGATCTCGGCGATCAGGCCATTGGCGCGGCGATAGGCCTCCTCGGCCGCGCGGCCCGGCGCCTCCAGCGTGGCGAGCTGCTCGCCCAGCTGCTTGCGGCGGTCGGCGAGTTCGGGCGCCTCGCTCGCGCCGTCGGCCGGCGCGGGGCCGAGCGCGGTGACCTGATCGCGCAGGCTCTTGATCCGGCCGGCATTGGTGTTCTGCGCCGCCTGAAGCTTCGCGCGCCAGTCGACGAGCTGGCCGCGCAGCAGTTCGAGGCCGCTGTTCGAGGTCGTGCCCTCGGCCACGCTGCGCTCGGCCCGCTGCGCGAGCTGTTCCCAGAGCGCGTAGTCGAGCGCGCCGGCGGCCGGGGTGACCGAGATCGACTTGCCGCCGCCCGAACTGCCGGCGGTCTGGCTCTTGGTCAGCCCGCCGCCGGGCGCCGGAGCGGGCGCCGCGACCGGCTGGCCGGCCGGCTGCGCGCCGACCTGCGCCGGCGCCGCCGCCGGAAACAGCAGCGCGCCCGCGAGGGCGAGCGCGCGTATCAGCTCACGCATCATCACCGTCACGCATCGGCATAGACTTCCGGAATGCTGCGCGGCGCGCCGTCGAGCCAGGCCGGCACCGGCAGGCCGCGATCCTTCAGGAAGGCCGGGTTGAACAGCTTGGACTGATAGCGCGTGCCGTAGTCGCAAAGCACGGTGACGATGGTATGGCCCGGCCCCATCTCGCGCGCCATGCGGATCGCGCCCGCCACGTTGATGCCGGACGAGCCGCCGAGGCAGAGCCCCTCCTCCGACAGCAGGTCGAACACCACCGGCAGCGCCTCGCTGTCGGGGATGCGATAGCTGAAATCGGGGCGGAAGCCCTCCAGATTCGCGGTGATGCGGCCCTGGCCGATTCCCTCGGTGATCGAGGAACCGGGGGCGTCGAAGGTGCCTTCCGTATAAAAACTGTGCAAAGCCGCGCCTTCAGGGTCTGCGAGGCCGATCTTCACGCCCTTCGGCTGCAAGGCCATGGCGATGCCGGCCAGCGTCCCGCCCGAGCCCACGGCGCAGATGAAGCCGTCCACCTTGCCGCCGGTCTGTTCCCAGATCTCCGGCCCCGTCGTCTCGACATGGGCCTGCCGGTTCGCCACATTGTCGAACTGGTTGGCCCAGATCGCGCCGTTCGGCTCGGTCTGCGCCAGCGCCTCGGCCAGCCGGCCGGAATAGCGCACATAATTGTTCGGGTTCTTGTAGGGCGCGGCCGGAACCTGCACCAGCTCGGCCCCCGCCAGCCGCAGCATGTCCTTCTTTTCCTGGCTCTGCGTCTCGGGGATGACGATCACCGTGCGGAAGCCCATCGAGGCGCCGACCAGCGCGAGGCCGATCCCGGTATTGCCCGCCGTCCCCTCCACGATGGTGCCGCCGGGCCGCAACTGCCCCTTCGCCACCGCGTCCCGGATGATGTAGAGCGCCGCGCGATCCTTCACCGACTGGCCCGGATTCATGAACTCCGCCTTGCCGAGGATTTCGCAGCCGGTCATTTCACTCGCCTTGCGCAGGCGGATCAGGGGGGTATTGCCGACAGAACCGGCCAGATCGCTGTAGACGCGCATGAAATGCTTCCTTTGTTGCCGCCCTCAGGTTTAGGGTCTGGCAGGGCGGAACTCAAGAACCGGAGCCGCGGCGACAGGAAACCGGAACGCTTTCCCTAGCGTACACTCTTGGTTACAGAGCGGAAATCCGCGAAAACAGATATGGGAGGGAGAAGTTTCGCCGGATCGGCCGATCCGGCCCACGGCATCCCGCCCGATCCTGCAAGGACGCCGGCAGAGCGTCAGAAACATGGGGGTACATGTGTTGAAACCACTGCTTGCGGTCTCCTCCGGGATCGACCGCATGAACGAGGTGATCGGAAAGCTCACCGCCTGGCTCGTCCTTCTCGCCGTGATCATCAGCGCCGGCAACGCGATCATCCGCAAGGTGTTCAGCATCTCGTCGAACGCCTGGCTGGAGGCGCAATGGTATCTGTTCGGCGCCATCGTCCTGCTGGGCGCCGCGGCCACGCTCTTGCGCAACGAACATGTGCGGGTCGACCTGATCTACGGCGCGGTCTCCGACCGCGCGCGGCTCTGGATCGACATCACCGGCATCCTGCTCTTCCTCATGCCCTTCGCGCTCTACAGCGCCTGGCTGAGCTGGCCGGTCTTCGTCTCCTCCTATGCCGGCGGCGAGATGTCGACCAATGCGGGCGGGCTGATCCGCTGGCCGGTCAAGCTGGTCCTGCCGCTGGGCTTCGCCCTGCTGGCGCTTCAGGGCCTCTCCGAACTCATCAAGCGGGTGGCGGCGCTGGCCGGCGTCATCGAGTTCGAGACGAAATACACCAAGCCGCTGCAGTGACCGGCGGGAAGGAGATCTGAACGATGTTTGCTTTCGGCATCCTTCCGCCGGCGATGTTCCTGTGCATGATCGTCTTCATGCTCTACGGCTTCCCGGTGGCCTTCACCCTCGGCGCGGTCGGGCTGTTCTTCGGCGCGCTCGGCATCGTGACCGAGCATTTCCATCCCGCCTTCATGGCCGCGCTGCCGCACCGCTTCTTCGGCATCGTCTCGAACGAGCTGCTGCTCGCCATCCCGTTCTTCACCTTCATGGGCGCGATCCTCGAACGCTGCGGCCTGGCCGAGGATCTGCTGGAGGGCACGGGCAAGCTGTTCGGCGCGGTTCCGGGCGGCCTCGCCTATGCGGTGATCGTGGTCGGCGCGGTGCTCGGCGCGATCACCGGCACCGTGGCGGCGTCGGTCATCACCATGGGGGTGATCTCGCTGCCGATCATGCTGCGCTACGGCTACAACCCGCGGCTGGCGACCGGGGTCATCGCGGCCTCGGGCACCATCACCCAGCTCATCCCGCCCTCGCTGGTCCTCGTCGTGCTGGCCGACCAGCTCGGCCGGTCGGTGGGCGACATGTATCTGGGCGCCATGGGGCCCTCGGTCGCGCAGGTGCTGATCTTCCTCGTCTTCATCCTGATCCTGTCGATCCTGCGCCCGAACGACATGCCGCCGCTGCCCAAGGAGGTGCGGGGCGACCTGAACGCGGCGCTGGTCTTCAAGGTGCTGATGGGGATCGTGCCGTCGATCGTGCTGATCTTCCTCGTGCTCGGCACCATCTTCATCGGCCTCGCCACGCCGACCGAGGCGGGCGCGCTCGGCGTCGTCGGCGCCATGGTGCTGGCCGCGCTGCACCGACGGCTCAGCTTCACGCTGCTGCGCCAGGCGGTCTATTCCACCGCCGATCTCACGGCGATGGTGGTGTTCATCCTGATCGGCTCCACCGTGTTCAGCCTGGTGTTCCAGGGCATGGATGGCGGGCGCTGGATCGAGCATCTGCTGTCGCACCTGCCCGGCGGGCCGGTCGGCTTCCTGATCTTCGTCAACGTCTTCATCTTCTTCCTCGCCTTCTTCCTCGACTTCTTCGAGATCGCCTTCATCGTGGTGCCGATGCTGGCGCCGGTCGCGGCGGGGATGGGGATCGACCTCGTCTGGTTCGGCGTGCTGCTCTGCATCAACATGCAGACCTCCTTCATGCACCCGCCCTTCGGCTTCGCGCTGTTCTACCTGCGCTCCATCGCCTCGCGCGAGGTCAAGACGAAGGACATCTACATGGGCGCGATCCCCTGGCTGGTGATGCAGCTTTTGCTGGTGGTGATCGTGATCTTCTGGCCGGGCATGGTGACGGGGATGCTGGACAAGAAGGTCGATGTCGACCTGAGCAAGGTGAAGATCGAGCTTCCGGCCGGCAGCCTCGGCCTCGGCCAGCCGGGGATCGGCCTCGGCGTGCCGGGCGGCCTGTCGACGCCGGGCCTGCCGGCGCCGGGCGCCCCGGTCATCGGCCAGCCCGACATCGCGCCCGCGAACTGAGCCGCCCTCCGGCTCCGGAAGGCCCCCGCGAGGGGGCCTTTTTCATATTCCGCCCCGCCTAGGCCGCACCGCCCCTGCCCCGCCGGCAAGAAAAAGCCCCGGCCTTGCGGCCGGGGCAGACGATTCTGGAAAGAACTGGGGGAAAGGCTTACAGCTTGCCCGCGTTCTGTTGCATCATCATGAAGGTGTCGTAGTTGTATTCGGCGATCTGCGCCCAGGTGTAGTGCTCGCTGCGGAACGCCTTGATCGAGCTCCAGAGTTTCTTGAACGGCTCGTTCGTCGCCTCCATCTCGGCATAGACGGTATTCGCCGCGTCGAAACAGGCGCTCAGCACCTCGGGGCTGAACGGGCGCAGTTGCGCGCCGTTGGCCACGAGGCTCTTGATCGCGGTCGGGTTCTTGTAGTCGTATTTCTGCAGCATGTCGGCATCGACACCCTGGCAGATCGAGCGCAGCAGCGACTGATAGCCCTTCGGCAGCCCCTCATAGGCGGCCTTGTTGAACATGAAGTGGACGGTCGGCCCGCCTTCCCACCAGCCGGGGTAATAGTAGTAGGGCGCGACCTTGTGGAAGCCCAGCTTCTCGTCGTCATAGGGGCCGACCCATTCGGCGGCGTCGATGGTGCCCTTCTCCAGCGCCGGATAGATGTCGCCGCCGGCGATCTGCTGCGGCACCACGCCCAGCTTCTCCAGCACCTTGCCGGCGAAGCCGCCGACCCGCATCTTCAGGCCCTGCATGTCGGCGACGGAGTTGATCTCCTTGCGGAACCAGCCGCCCATCTGCACCCCGGTATTGCCGCCCGGCAGCGCGAAGATGTTCTTGTCGGCGAGGAACTCGTTGTAGAGGTCGATGCCGCCGCCATGGTAATGCCAGGCGTTGATGCCGCGCGCCGAGAGCGAGAACGGCACCGCCGCCGGCACCGCCCAGGTCGGATCCTTGCCGAAATAGTAGTAGCCCACGGTATGACAGGCCTCGACCACCGCCTCGCTCACCGCGTCGGCGGCTTGCAGGCCGGGCACGATCTCGCCCGCCGCGAAGGGCTGGATGGTGAAGTTGCCGTCCGTCGCCTCCGAGATCCGCTGCGACAGAACCTCCGCCCCGCCATAGATCGTGTCGAGCGATTTCGGGAAGGACGAGGTGAGCCGCCAGGTCACCTTCGGCGCCGATTGCGCGAGCGCGGGCGCCGCCAGCGCCCCCGCCGCCGCGGAGCCGAGCGCGGCCTTTGTCAGGAATGAGCGACGATCCATGGATTTCCTCCCGTTGATGTACCCCCGCCACCCGGCACGGATCGGCTGTGCCACGGGCGACTTGAGCGTGACGGTGGCATAGAGCGCGGCGGCCTGTCCAGAAAAATTCATGCCGCAAAGGCTTATGCCGCAAGGGAAATCCCGCCCATCGGCAAGGCGCCGCCCGGGGTGCCGCAGGATTGGGCAAAGCCCCCCGGATCAGGCGGCGCGCGCCACCAGCAGCTTGTCGATCCGCCGCCCGTCGAGGTCGATCACCTCGATGCGCCAGCCCGAGAGCGTGACCGCCTCGCCCACATCGGGCAGCGTGCCCATCGCGTCGATCACCAGCCCCGCCACCGTCTCGAAATCGCGGTCGGCGCGCAGGTCCAGCCCCAGCCGGTCGGCGAATTCATCCACCGGCATCCAGCCCGCGACCAGAAGCGAGCCATCCGCCCGCTCGACGATCTTCGGCTCGTCCTCGGTGGCGGCGGCGAAGGATCCGGTGATCGCCTCCAGCAGGTCCATCGGCGTGATGATGCCCTCGAAATGGCCGTATTCGTCATAGACCAGCAGCATGTGCGAGGGCGAGCCGCGCAGCGCCTCGATCACCTGGAGCGCGCCCATCCCGTCGCGCACCACCGGCGCCTCGATCACCAGCGCCCGCACCTCCACCCCGCCGCGCTGCGCGGTGGAGCCGAGGAAGTCGCGCGATTGCAGCACGCCGATCACGTTGTCGGGCTCGCCCTCGGTCACCGCCAGCCGCGAATGCCGCCCCTCGCGGAAGCGGCGGATGATGGTCTGCGGGCTGTCGCTCACATCCACCGTCTCGACCTCGCGGCGCGGCGTCATCAGCCCGCGCGCGCTGCGGTCGGCGATGCGCATGACGCCGGCGATCATCTCGGTCTCCGCCCGCTCCATCACGCCCGCGCTTTCGGCCTCGGAGATGATGAGCTTCACCTCCTCGTCGCTGACCGCGCTTTCCGCCGCGCCGGACTGGCCCAAGAGCCGCAGCACCAGCTTGCCCGAGATGTCCAGCAGCCAGACCAGCGGCGCGCCGATGCGCGCGATCCAGCGCATCGCCGGCGCGACGCGGACGGCCACGCTTTCGGGCGCGCGCAAGGCCACCTGTTTCGGCACCAGCTCGCCGAAGATCAGCGACATGTAGGTGATGGCGACGACGACCGAACCCACCCCCAGCGGGTTGGCCAGCCCCGGCGCGACCCCGGCGTCGAGCAGCGCCGACGAGAGCCGCGTGCCCAGCGTGGCGCCGGAAAACGCGCCCGACAGGATGCCGACCAGCGTGATGCCGATCTGCACCGAGGACAGGAACCGCCCCGGCTCCTCGGCCAGCTGCATGGCGATGCGCGCGCCGTTGGAGCCCCGGTCCGCCATCACCTTCAGCCGCGCCGGGCGCGCCGAGACAATGGCGAGCTCGGACATCGCCAGACCTCCGTTCACCAGCGTGAGCAGGAAGACGATAGCGATTTCAAGAAACATCGGTTCCGTGGGGGAAAGCACCGGGCCGGGCCGGCAGGATGGCCGCAGGATAGGGCCAATGCCCGGCCGAATCCAGTGCCCGCCGCCATGGCGCGCGATTTTCCCCGGCCCCGCCGCC
>JBDHSR010000105.1:0-9420 GCA_039808305.1 Gemmobacter sp.
GAGCCGCGCCGCCGCCTGACGCCGCAGCACTACTTCAAATCCGAAGCCGAGATGTGCGCGCTTTTCGCCGATCTGCCGGAGGCGCTGGAGAACACCGTCGAGATCGCGAAGCGTTGCGCCTGGAAGGTGCCCAAGATCGCGCCGCTGCTGCCGCGCTTCGCCGATAACGAGGTGGAGGAGCTGCGCCGGCAAAGCTGGGAGGGGCTGCGCGCCCGGCTCGCCGTGATCCCCCATGCGGCGCCGGTGGCGGAATACGAGGCCCGGCTGCAATTCGAGCTCGACATCATCGAGCAGATGGGTTTCCCCGGCTATTTCCTCATCGTGGCCGATTTCATCAAATGGGCCAAGAAGCACGACATTCCGGTCGGGCCGGGGCGGGGCTCGGGCGCCGGTTCGCTGGTGGCCTATGCGCTGACCATCACCGATCTCGACCCGCTGCGCTACGCCCTGCTGTTCGAGCGGTTCCTGAACCCCGAGCGGGTGTCGATGCCCGACTTCGACATCGACTTCTGCATGGACCGCCGCGAGGAGGTGATCCGCTACGTGCAGGAGAAATACGGCCGCGACAAGGTGGGGCAGATCATCACCTTCGGCGCGCTGCTCTCCAAGGCCGCCGTGCGCGACGTGGGCCGGGTGTTGCAGATGCCTTACGGGCAGGTCGACCGGCTGTCGAAGATGATCCCGATGGAGGGGGTGAAGCCGGTCTCGATCCAGAAGGCGCTGGCCGACGAGCCGCGCCTGCGCGAGGCGGCGAAGGCCGAGGAGGTGGTGGACCGGCTGCTGAATTACGGGATGCAGATCGAGGGGCTCCTGCGCAACGCCTCGACCCATGCCGCCGGCGTGGTGATCGGCGACCGGCCGCTCGACCGGCTGGTGCCGCTTTACCAGGACCCGCGCTCGGACATGCCGGCGACCCAGTTCAACATGAAATGGGTGGAGGCCGCCGGGCTGGTGAAGTTCGACTTCCTCGGCCTCAAGACGCTGACGGTGATCCAGAACGCCATCGACCTGATCCGGGGGGCGGGGCGGCAGTTGCACGAAGCCGCCGACGGGCGGGTGCTTTACGAGCCGAAGCCGGGGGCGGAGAACGACATCGGCCATATCCCGCTCGACGATCCGGCGAGCTACGAGCTTTATGCCCAGGCCCGCACGGTCGCGGTGTTCCAGGTGGAAAGCTCCGGCATGATGGATGCGCTCAGGCGCATGAAGCCCACCTGCATCGAGGACATCGTGGCGCTGGTGGCGCTTTACCGGCCCGGCCCGATGGAGAACATCCCGGTCTATTGCGAGGTGAAGCACGGGCTCCGGCCGCTGGAATCGCTGCATCCCACCATCGACCCGATCCTGGCCGAGACGCAGGGCATCATCGTCTATCAGGAACAGGTGATGCAGATCGCGCAGGTCATGGCGGGCTACAGCCTCGGCGGCGCCGACCTGTTGCGCCGCGCCATGGGCAAGAAGATCGCCGAGGAGATGGCGAAGGAACGCCCCAAATTCATCGAGGGCGCCAAGGCCACCCACAATATCGACGCGAAGAAATCCGGCGAGGTCTTTGACCTTCTGGAGAAATTCGCCAATTACGGCTTCAACAAGTCGCACGCCGCCGCCTATGCCGTGGTCAGCTACCAGACCGCCTGGCTGAAGGCGAACCACCCGGTCGAGTTCATGGCCGGGGTGATGAACTGCGATATTCACCTGACCGACAAGCTGGCGGTCTACAAGCGCGAGCTGGACAAGCTGGAAATCCCGGTGGTGCCGCCCTGCGTCAACCGCAGCCTCGCCACCTTCGGGGTGCGGGGGGGCAGCGTGCTTTACGCGCTCGGCGCGCTGAAGAACGTGGGCGTCGAGGCGATGCGGATGATCGTCGAGGCGCGGGGCGAGCGGCCCTTCGCCACGCTTTACGACTTCGCCCGCCGCGTGGACCTGAAGCGCGTCGGCAAGCGGCCGCTGGAGATGCTGGCCCGCGCCGGCGCCTTCGACGTGCTGGACGGCAACCGCGCGCGGGTGTTCGAGGCGCTCGATGCCCTCGTCGCCTATTCGGCGGCGGTGCAGGAGGCGCAGACCTCGGCGCAGGTCTCGCTGTTCGGCGAGGCGGGATCGGACATCCCGGAGCCACGCCTCGGCAGCCGCGACGACTGGCTGCCGGTGGAACGGTTGGCGCAGGAGCATCAGGCGATCGGCTTCTACCTCTCCGGCCATCCGCTCGACGACTATATGGGGCCGTTGAAACGCAAGAAGGTGATGACGCTGACCGAGCTCACGGCGGCCTGCGAGCGCGGGCCGGTGGTGGGCAAGATCGCCGGCTCCGTCTCCTCCCGGCAGGAGCGGAAATCGGCCAAGGGCAACCGCTTCGCCTTCGTGCAACTGTCGGACCCGACAGGGCTTTACGAGGTCACGGTGTTCTCCGACACGCTGGAGCAATGCCGCGACCATCTGGAGCCGGGCAAGAACGTGGTGCTGACGGTCGAGGCCAATCTGGAGGGCGAGACGCTGAAACTGCTGGCCCGCGCCGCGCAGCCCATCGATTCGGTGGCGGCGGAGGCGGGCGGGTCGAACCTGCGCATCCATCTCGACCGGGCGGAGGCGGTGGCCTCGGTCGCCCTGCTGTTCTCGCGGCTGGAGGCGGGGCGGCAGCGCGGCCTCATCACCTTCACCGTGGCCGACGAGGCGGGGCGCGAGATCGACCTGACGCTGCCCGAACCCTATCCGGTCACGCCGCAGATCAAGGGCGCGATCAAGTCGATGCAAGGCGTGGTCGCGGTCGAGGAGATCTGAGGGAAAAAGGGGGACCGCCCGGCGTGAGGGGTTCGTGCCGGACAGTCCCCCGAGGCGCCGCGGCGAAACGGCGCCTCGTTCGTCATCGCGGTGTCACCAGATCGACAGCACCGAGAAATCGTTGAGCGACAGGGTCTTGATCCCCTGGAGCATCGCCAGATACTCGGCCTCGGCAAAGGTGCCCGCGCCATCGGCGTCGAACCAGAGCCGCCCGGTATCGGTCTCGAACAGCAGGGTCGGGCCATTGCCCTTCGCCACCGGATCGGCGCCGGTGACCAGCGTCAGCCCGCCGAGATCGGAGGCGAGGAAGGTGCCCGAGGCCAGACCCAGCTTGTCGCGGCCGCGTTCGAAATCGGTGATGGTGTCGCCGGTCTCGTAGGGGCCGCGGGCGTTGAAGTAGAACACGTCCGCGCCCTTGCCGCCGGTCAGCACGTCGTCGCCGCCGCCGCCGATCAGCGTATCGTTGCCGTCGCGGCCGACCAGCACGTCGTCGCCCGCCGCGCCGTCGAGATAGTCGGCCTTCGCGCCGCCGGAAAGCTGGTCGTCGAAGCCCGAGGCGATGACGCGCTCCACGTTCTTGACGGTCAGCCCCTTGGCCTGCCCGTCGTTGCGGGCCTGGTTCTGGAGATCGAGGATCGCCGGCAGGGTGTAGGACACGAAGTAGAGCGTATCGCTGCCGCCGCCGCCGTCGAACACGTCCTTCCCGGTGCCGCCATCGGTGCGGTAGAGCATGTCGTCGCCCTCGCCGCCCTCGATCGTGTCATTGCCGGCGCCGTCATGGAGCGTGTCGCTGCCGGCCATGCCGCGCAGGCGGTCGTTGCCGTCATTGCCCTGAAGGATGTCGCCGAACTTGCCGCCGGTGACCTTGTCGTTGCCGGAGCCGCCGGTGAAGCCGATCGTCTCGAAATTCCCCGCCTTGGTCTCGGCGTCCAGCCGTTGCAGGCCCTTCGCCATCACCGAGAAGGTGAAGCTGTCGCTGCGGTCGGACAGGTTGAGCCAGAGGTAGTCGTCCCCCTTGCCGCCATCGGCGGTGCTGCCCCAGCCGGCATAGATCATGTCGTTGTCGGCGCCGCCATTCAGCACGTCGCCCGACTCGACCGTACCCCAGCTCGACCCGCCATGCAGCACATCCGCGCCGGCCCCGCCGAACAGCGTGTCCTTGCCTTCGCCGGCGGTCAGTTTGTCGTTGCCCGCCTTGCCGTCCAGCAGGTCATCGCCGGAGCCGCCATTCAGATCGTCGCCGAGCGCGCCGCCGGTGATCGTATCGTCGCCCGAGCCGGAGACGACATTGAGAACCTCGAACCCCTCCGCCTTGATCCGGCCGTCCAGCAGATTGATCTTCGGCTTCAGCGTCAGCAGGATATTCTCGGTCACGCCATCCGGGTCGAGGTATTTTCCGGTCAGATCCAGGGACAGCCGGTCGACGCCCGTGCCGCCCTTCACAGCGAAGCGGTTCGCCCCCGACATCAGGACCTGATCGTCGCCCGCCCCGAGGTCGATCTCGTAGGCGCCCTCGGTCTCCATTCCGTAAAGCTCGGCGACCGAGACATAATCGTTGCCCGCACCACCATCTATGGTGTTCTCGCCGCCCATGTCATAGATGTAGTCGTCCCCGGCACCGCCGGTCAGTTTGTCATTGCCGGCATCGCCGCTGATTTGGTCGTTGCCGCCGCCGCCGTCGATGACATCGTCGCCCTCGCCGCCGGTCAGCAAATCGGCGCCGTTGGCCGTGCCGGAAAGCGTGTCATTGCCGGCCCCGCCATTGGCCTGGACCATATCCAGCTTTCCGACATTGACGAAGCGGTCATCGCCCGCACCGAAAAAGACGTTCACCCCCTCGATGCTGGTGAAGGTGCTGCCGCCGGTCAGCGTCCCGTTCGCGCCCTTGAAGGCGAGGATCCTGTCGGTGGTCTCGGTGTTCATGTTGAGCGTCAGCCAGTCGGTGCCGGCGGCCCCCTCGACGCGATCCTTGCCATCCCCTCCGTAGAGGTTGAGCTGATCGTCGCCCGCGCCGCCGAACAGCTTGTCCGTGCCGTTGCCGCCAAAGAGCGAATCGTTGCCCGCGCCGCCGGTCAGCACATCGTCGCCGCCGCCGCTATAGACCGCGTCATCGCCGCCGAGCAGCTTGATGACATTGCGCCCCTCGCCGCTGACCGTCAGGGTATAGGACTCGAAGCCCTTGATCTTGCTGCCGCTTTCCAGCGTCACCGTGCCGCCGGGCGGCTTGGCGGTGAAATTGCCGGTCAGCCCGCTCAGGTTCAGCCGGTCCTGCCCGGCCCCGCCGTCCAGCACATCGCCGTCCCGGCTCTCGATCCGGGTATGGACGGTATCGTTGCCCGCCCCGGCCGAAACCCTGTCCTTGCCGTCATAGGCGCTGATGTTGTCGTCGCCACCGCCGGCATCCACCGTGTCGTCGCCCTGCCCGCCATCCACCGTGTCGGAGAACTGGCCGCCGGTGATCCGGTCGTTGCCGCCATCGCCATAGAGGTAGTTGGTCGGGCCGCCGCTCAGGGTGTCGTTGCCCTCGCCGCCATAGAGCTGGTTGTAGCCCTCGTTGCCTTCGAGCTTGTCGTTGCCGTTGCCGCCATAGAGCACGTCCGCCCCCATGCCGCCACGCAGCAGGTCGTCGCCGTCGCCGCCCAGCAGCGTGTCATGGCCGCCGGCCCCGGCGATCGTGTCCTTGCCGGCATCGCCGTTGATGCTGTCGTAATTCATCCCGGCGGTGATGCGGTCGTCGAGCGCCGTGCCGGTCAGGTAGAACCTGTCGACCCATTTGATGCGGATATTCTCGGCCAGCGTCTGTTCCTTGATCCAGTCGCCGATGCTCAGGTTCAGCTTGGCGGTGCGGTTCAGGTAGCTGATCTTGAGGATGTCGTTGCCGGCGCCGCCATCGAGCACATCGCCCGCGAACTGCTCGAAGCCGGAATTCCAGTCGCCGAACGAATCGTCGCCGCTGCCGCCATACAGGCTGTCGCTGTCCAGCCCGCCGACCAGCCCGTCATTGCCGCTGTCGCCCCAGAGCCGGTCGCGCCCGGCATCGCCGTAAAGCTGGTCGCCCTGAAAGCCACCATAGGCGGTGTCATTGCCGTCGCCGCCGAAAAACATGTCATAGCCGAAGCCGCCGGTGCCGCTGTCGTTGCCAGCCTGACCATACATCTGGTCGGGATCCCGCGTCCCCTCGAACTTGTTGTTCTTCTCGTCGCCCGGATAATACGCCATGGGTGCCCCCCCTGCTGCTGGTTCCCCGTCTGCAAGTGCCTATGCCGCGAATCATCGTCCGAACATCACCCGAACAGGTGATGCCGCGATATTTCCCGCGCTGCCGCCACGGCACAGGTCGCAATCGCCCGGAGAGCGTCGGTTTCGGGTCACTCCAATGGGAGAGCGATGGAATCCCTGCATTTCCGGCCCGCCCCGTCTCCCCACCGCCCTTCCCCCCGCCCTTCGCCCGCCACCGCGGGGCAGGCCCCGCCCTCCCCCGAACGGGTGAGGGCGCCAGTTTCGCCATAATCGGGACGGAGACTGTTCCGAAACGCCGTGTACGGCCATTCCGCGCTTGCGCGGGGGCGGACGGCCCTTATGGTTTCCACAAGGGAGATCGACGGCATGAAACAACAGCCCCCGTCACGGCGCGGCCCTGCCGGAACCGTTGCCCGCCATGGCCGGTGAACTGCGCGCGCCGTTCCTGCGGCTGAGCATCGCCATGGTGCTGGTGCTGCTCTCGGCGCTCGGCACGCTGGCGCTGCGGCAGGCGCAGCCGCTGCTGGAGCTGCGGCTGGTCGCCGGGCCGGACGGCCTGCCGCGCCTCGGCGGCGCGGAGGGGCCGGGGGCGCTGGCGCTGGCCGGCCCGGACGGGATGCCGGAGCTCGCGCTGCACCCCGACCTGCTGGTCGAGGATCCCGACATGCTGGGCAGCTATGCCGCGATGCGCCGCTTCCTCGACAACCAGCGCCGGATCGACGGGCTGCTGCAAGCGGCGCTGGCGCAGGAGGCGCCGCTGCGGCTGCGCCTCGACGACGGAACCACGCGGCCGGTGCCGGTGCATCCGCGCAGCCCGCTGGCGCAACTGCCGCTGGCCTTCTGGGTGCAATGGCTGGTCGGCGCGGTGGTTCTGGCGATCGCCGGCTTCTTCCATGTGCTGCGGCCCGGCGCCGGGCGGCGCGGGGCGCCGCCCGAGGGGGTGGCGGGCTTCGTGCTGGCCGGGGTCGGGGTATCCGCCGCGGCCTTCAGCGCGGCGATCTATTCGACGCGCAGCCTCGCCATCGCGCCCGAGCTGCTGCCGCGGCTGTCGCTGCTGAACCATACCGGCACCTTCGCCTTCGGCATCGGCATGATCTGGCTTTTCGCGCGCTATCCGCGCCCGATCCTGCATCCGCGCTGGGTGGCCGGCATGGCGGCGCTGGCCGCGATGCAACAGCTCGCCTACCGGCTCCAGGCGCTGCCGCATCCGCTGGCCCAGGCGCAGACCATGGTGGCGGCGATGTTCCTCGCCATCCTCGCGCTGGTGCTGGCGCAATACCGCGCCACGCGCGGCCATCCGGCCGACCGGGCGGCGCTGCTCTGGCTGGGCCTTTCGGTGCTGCTGGGCTCGGGCGTCTTCGTGCTGCTCGTCGCGCTGCCGGCGGCGCTCGGGCAGGATGCGGTGCTCTCGCAGGGCATGGCCTTCATCCCGCTCTGCGCGATCTATGTCGGCACGGCGCTGGCGCTGGCGCGCTACCGGCTGTTCGATCTCGACCGCTGGGCCTGGCGGCTGTTCTTCCACCTCGCCATCATCGCGCTGATCGTGCTGGCCGACGCCACGCTGCTGCTGACGCTGAGCCTGTCGGGCCCCGCCTCGCTCGCCTCCGCGGTGGCGCTGGTCGGGCTGGTCTATTTCCCGCTGCGCGATCTGGTCTTCGACCGCTGGATGGGCCGCAAGCGCCCCGATCCCGCCACGCTCTACCAGGAGACCGTCTCGGTCGCGCTGCAATTCGGCCAGCCGGCCCGCGCCGCCGCCTGGAGCCGCCTGCTGGAGCGGCTGTTCGCCCCCCTGACGATGGAGCCGCTGCCCGCCCCGCCCGCCGCCGCGCGGCTGGAGGCCGAGGGGCTGACCCTCGCCGTGCCGGGGCCGCAAGGGGTGCCCGGCCTGGCGCTCGGCCATGCCGAGGGCGGACGGCGGCTGTTCAACGCGGGCGACGCCGCGCTGGTCGCCCAGCTCGCCGCGCTGGTCGAGGCCGCCGACCGCGACCGCGCCGCCTACGAGACCGCCGTGACGCGCGAGCGCCAGCGCATCGCCCGCGACCTGCATGACGACGTGGGCGCGCGGCTGCTGTCGAGCCTGCATGCCCGCGACGAGACCAGCCGGCAGGATTTCCTCATCGAGGCGCTGTCCGACCTGCGGCAGATCGCGGCCGGCCTCGCCGGGCGCGAGGTGACGCTGGCGATCCTGATCGGCGAGATGCGCGCCGAAAGCCGCAGCCGGGCCGAGGCGCTGGGGCGCAGCCTCGTCTGGCCGCTCGGCAGCGCCGACGACGCGGCCGAGGTGCTCGACTATCCGCAGCAGCGCAACCTCACCGCGATCCAGCGCGAGGCGCTGAGCAACGCGCTCGCCCATGGCGACGGCCCGGTCACGATGCGGGCCGAGGTGGAGGCCGGGCGGCTGCGCCTCACGGTCGAGAACGCCCTCGCGGCCCCCGCCGCCGCCCGCAGCACCGCCGCGCTGCGCGGCAACGGCCTGCGCAACATGCGCGCCCGCGCCGAGGCGCTCGGCGGCACGCTGCGCAGCGGCGCCGATCCGGCCGGCGGGCGCTACCGGCTGGAGCTGGTCCTGCCGCTGAAGGCCGGCACGGCGGACAAGGCTGTCGCTTGACCCGGGCCGGCGGAACCGGCTAGGCACAAGGACAGTTGTCGGGCACCGCGCCTATTTCGCCGCCTGCTCTCCCGGCCCTTCCATCCGCGATCCGTCATGACCCAGCACCGCGATCCAGATCCCGTCCGTTCCGCCCGCGCCGAGAGCGGCGGTTTCCGCGCGCTGGTCATCGACGACAACCGCGAGACGCGGAACTGGATCTGCGAGACCCTCGCCTCCACCCTCAGCGCCGAGATCGAGACCGCCGCCTCCTGCGCCGAGGCCGGGGCGCTGCTGTTCGGCCCCGGAGCGGGTTTCGATTTCGCGCTGGTCGATCTCGACCTGCCGGACGGCAACGGCATCGGCATCATCCGGGCCATCTCGCAGCACCTGCCGCAGACCATGCCGGTGGTCATCACCATATTCGAGGATGACGGCTCGCTGTTCGACGCGCTGGCGGCGGGGGCGATGGGCTATATCCTCAAGGGCGTGAAGACCGCGAACCTCGCCGACCAGTTCCGCCGCATCGCCGCCGGCGAGCCGCCGATCTCGCCGCGCATCGCGCAGCGGATGATCGCGCATTTCAAGCATGCCGCCGCGCTGCCCCGCCCCGACGCGCCGCCGACGGCGCCGGGCGGCGCCCTGACCCAGCGCGAGCAGGAGGTGCTGCGGCTGCTGGGCAAGGGGCTGACCATGGCCGACATCGCCGCGAGCCTCGGGATCTCGGCCAATACCTGCGCCACCCATACCAAGGCGATCTACCGCAAGCTCAACATCTCCAGCCGGGCCGAGGCGGCGCTGGCGGCCGACCGGCGCGG
>JBDHSR010000106.1:0-9301 GCA_039808305.1 Gemmobacter sp.
CGCAGCTTCAACTCCCCCGCCTCGACCCGCAGCCGGGTCTCGAAGGCCTTGGAGATATGCGTCTTCAGCGCCGCCGCCGCCGCGTCGCCATCGCCCTGCGCGATCGCCTCGACGATCGCCGCATGTTCGCCGATCGCCACCTCGTCGCGCCCCTCCGCCGCGAAGGAGGTATTGGCCATCAGCGCCATCGAGCGATGCACCAGGTCGAGCTGCTGCACCAGGAAACGGTTGTGCGAGGCCAGGTGGATCTGCTTGTGGAACCGCTTGTTTGCCCGGCTCAGCGCGCGCGGATCGCCGCCCAAGAGCGCACGGTCGTCCTCGACCATGGTCTTCAGCACGCGCACCTCCTCCTCCGTCGCGTGCCGCGCCGCCAGCCGCGCCGCCAGCCCCTCCAGCTCGGTGCGCACCGCGTAAAGCTCGGCCAACTGGTTGTGGTCCAGCGTCGCCACGATCAGGCTGCGCCCGTCGCGCGTCAGCATCGACTGGGTTTCCAGCCGTTGCAGCGCCTCGCGCACCGGGGTGCGCGACACGCCCAGCCGCTCGGCCAGTTCCGATTCGACCAGCCGGTCGCCGGGCTTGTAGACCCCGGTTTCGATGGCTTCGAGGATCAGGCTGTAGGCGTCTTTCTGCACGGGTCTTCCTTTCGCGTCGCGCGCGACACTAAGCCCGCCCCCGCCGCGCTGGCAAGCCCGCCATTGCCGCGCCGGGCGGCTTGGGCTAGCCATGGATCATGGTCGCGCAATCCTTCTCGCATATCCGTCACTGGGTCTTCGACCTCGACAACACGCTCTACCCGCCCGCGATGCGGCTCTTCGACCAGATCGAGCGGCGGATGACGGCCTGGGTGATGCGCGAGCTCGGCGTCCCGCGGGCCGAGGCCGACCGGCTGCGCGCCGAATACTGGCGGCTCTACGGCACCACGCTGGCCGGGCTGATGGCCGAGCATGACGTCGATCCGCGGGGCTATCTGCACGATGTCCACGACATCGACTTCGGCGCGCTGACCGAGGATGCCGCCCTCGCCGCCCATATCCGCGCCCTGCCCGGCCGGCGCATCGTCTATACCAACGGCTCGGCCCCCTATGCCGAGCGGGTGCTGGCGGCGCGCGGCCTCACCGGCTGTTTCGACGCGATCTACGGCGTGGAACATGCCGGCTTCCGCCCCAAGCCCGACCGCGCCGCCTTCGAGACCGTCTTCGCCCGCGACGGCACCGACCCCGCTCGCGCCGCGATGTTCGAGGACGATCCGCGCAACCTCGCCGCCCCGCATGCGATGGGGATGCGCACCGTCCATGTCGCGCCCGACCCCGCGCCCGCGCCGCATATCCACCACCATACCGACGATCTGGCCGGCTTCCTCGCCCGGCTGGTCTGACCTGCGACAGGCTGCCGCGCGACAAGCTGTATTCTGGAAACATCTTTCCTGCTGCAAGATACCCCCTGCGACGCCAACAGGGAGACCGCCATGACCGCCGATCACCAACCCGCCAATGTGAATCTCGTCTTCTACGCGCTCGCCGTCTTCGCGGTGCTGGTGCTGCTCGCCACGCTGAAATGGGGCCTCGTCGTGCTGAGCATGGTGGCGCTGGCGCTGGTGCCGGTGGTCTTCGCAGGCTTCCTCGTCATCACGCGCGGCTGACCGACGCGTGGACGCGCGCGCCGATCTGTCCTATCCAGACCCGGACGGAGGTGCCCGATGCGCGAGACGACCGACATCCTGATTTCCGGCGGCGGGGTGGCCGGCCTCGCCGCCGCCTGCGCCTTCGGCAGCGCCGGCTTCCGGGTGATCTGCGCCGAGCCCAACCCGCCGGTGATCACCGGCGAGGCCGAGGGGGCGGATCTGCGGACCACCGCCTTCCTGCACCCCTCGATCCCGGTGCTGGAGGCGGCGGGGCTCTGGCCGCGCCTCGCCCCCCATGCGGCGGCCTTGCAGGTCATGCGCATCGTCGATGCCGGCGGCCCGCGCCCCGAGCCGCGCGTGGTGAAGGATTTCGACGCGGCGGACCTGTCGGACAAGCCCTTCGGCTGGAACCTGCCCAACTGGCTGTTGCGGCGCGAGATGCTGGCGCGGATCGCCGATCTGCCCAACGTCACCTTCCTGCCCGGCCTCGCGGTGACCGCCGTGCTGACCCGCAGCAGCGAGGCGCTGGTCACCCTGTCGGACGGGCGCCGCATCGCCGCGCGGCTGCTGATCGGCGCCGACGGGCGCGGCAGCACGGTGCGCCAGGCGCTCGGCATCCCGGTCACCACGTTGCGTTACGGCCAGAAGGCGCTGGCCTTCGCGGTCGGCCACCCGATCCCGCATGGCAATGTCTCGACCGAGATCCACCGCTCCGGCGGCCCCTTCACCTTCGTGCCGCTGCCCGACCGCGACGGCGCGCCCTGCTCCGCCGTGGTCTGGATGGACCATGCCGCCGAGGTCGACCGCCGCCTGACGCTCCCGCCCGAGGCTTTCGCGGCCGAGATGCAGGAACGCTCCTGCAACCTGCTCGGGCCGCTGACCCGGATCTCGCGCCTCACCGCCTGGCCGATCATCGCCCAGATCGCGGCGCGGATGGCGGGCGAGCGCACGGCGCTGATGGCCGAGGCCGCGCATGTGCTGCCGCCGATCGGCGCGCAGGGGCTGAACATGAGCCTCGCCGACCTGACGGTGCTGCTGGATCTGGCGCAGGCCCGGCCCGAGGGGCTGGGCGATACCGCGATGCTCGACGCCTATCACCGGCGGCGGCACCATGACGTGCAGCTCCGGGTGCGCGGGGTGGACATGCTGAACCGCGCCTCGCAGATCGGGGCGCAGCCGCTGCGCGACCTGCGGGCGGCGACGCTCGACGCGCTTTACTCCATCGCGCCGCTGCGGCGGACGCTGATGCGGGCGGGCATCGGCGTCCGCTGAGGCTCAGCGCCGGAACTTGTCCTTCAGCGCATCGGCGAAGGCGTTGCCGCCGCCCTGCGGCCCGGCCGAGAAATTGCCGCGCGGCGCCGGTTTCTTCGGCTGCGCGCCGCGCTCCTTCGCCGCCTCGCGCGCCTCGCCCGCATCCTTGCGCATGGTCAGCCCGATGCGCTTCCTCGGCACATCGACCTCGACCACCCGCACCTTCACCACGTCGCCCGCCTTCACCACCTCATGCGGGTCCTTCACGAAACGGTCGGCGAGCTGGCTGACATGGACCAGCCCGTCCTGATGCACGCCGATATCGACGAAGGCGCCGAAGGCCGCGACATTGGTCACCGTGCCCTCCAGCAGCATCCCCGGCCGCAGGTCCTTGATGTCCTCCACCCCCTCGGCGAAGCTCGCGGTGCGGAAGCTCGGGCGCGGGTCGCGGCCGGGCTTTTCCAGTTCCGCCAGAATGTCCTGCACGGTGGGCAGGCCGAATTTCGCGTCGATGAAATCGCGCGGGTTCAGCCGTTTCAGCGCCGCGCTGTCGCCCATCAGCGCGCGGATGTCCCGCCCGCAGGCCGCGACGATTTTCCTTGCCACATCATAGGCTTCCGGGTGAACGGAAGACGCATCGAGCGGCTCCTTCCCGCCGGTGATGCGCAGGAACCCCGCCGCCTGCTCGAAGGCTTTCGGCCCCAGCCGCGCCACTTTCAGCAAGTCCCGCCGGGTGGCGAAAGGCCCGTTCCCGTCGCGATGCGCCACGATGCTTTCGGCCAGCGACGGCCCCACGCCCGAGACCCGCGCCAGCAGGGGCGCGGAGGCGGTGTTCAGGTCCACCCCCACCGCGTTCACCGCATCCTCCACCACCGCGTCGAGTTGCTTCGCCAGCCGGTGCTGGTCCACATCGTGCTGATACTGGCCGACGCCGATGCTCTTCGGTTCGATCTTCACCAGTTCCGCCAGCGGATCCTGCAAGCGCCGCGCGATCGACACCGCGCCGCGCAGGGAAACATCCAGCCCCGGAAACTCCTTCGCCGCCAGTTCCGAGGCCGAATAGACCGAGGCGCCCGCCTCGCTCACCACCACCTTCACCGGCTTCGGCCCGGTGCCCGGCAGATGCGACAGCAGGTCGGCCACCATCTTCTCGGTCTCGCGGCTCGCCGTGCCGTTGCCGATGGCGATCAGCTCCACCTTGTGCTTGAGGATCAGCGAGGCCAGTTCCGCCTGCGCGCCGCGCAGGTCGTTCTTCGGCTGGAACGGATAGACGGTCGCGGTCGCCAGAACCTTGCCGGTGGCGTCGATCACCGCCACCTTCACCCCGGTGCGGATGCCGGGATCGAGACCCATCGTGGCCTTGCCCCCCGCCGGCGCCGCCAGCAGCAGGTCCTTGAGATTGCGGGCGAAAACCCGGATCGCCTCTTCCTCCGCCCGCTCGCGCAGCTCCGCCATCAGATCGAGCGTCAGCGAGGTTTTCAGCTTCACCCGCCAGGCCCAGCTCGCCGCCTCGCGCAGCCATTGGTCGCCCGGCCCCGCGCCGCCCGCCGCCAGCGCCGCGCCGCAGATCCGCTCGGCCGGCGACTGGCCGCGCGGCGCCTCGGGATCGACCTCCAGATCGAGCCCCAGCACGCCTTCGTTGCGGCCGCGCAGCATGGCCAGGACCCGGTGGGACGGCGCCTTTTCCCAAGGCTCGCGATGCGCAAAATAGTCGGAGAATTTGGCCCCCTCCGCCTCCTTGCCCGGCACCACGGTTGCCGCCAGCACCGCCGCCTGTTTCATATGGCCGCGCAGCCGGCCCAGCAGCTCGGCATTCTCCGCCAGCCCCTCGGCCACGATGTCGCGCGCGCCCTCCAGCGCCGCCTTCGCGTCCGGCACCGCCTCCGTCACATAGCCCGCCGCGAGGCCCACGGGATCGGCGCGGCGGTCGGCGAGGATCGCCTCGGCCAGCGGCCCGAGGCCGTTTTCCCGCGCGATCATCGCGCGGGTGCGGCGCTTCGGCTTGTAGGGCAGATAGATGTCCTCCAGCTCCGCCTTGGTCTCGGCCTTGCCGATACCGGCCGCCAGTTCGTCGGTCATCTTGCCCTGTTCGGTGATCGAGGCGAAGATCGCCGCCCGCCGCGCCTCCATCTCGCGCAGATAGGTCAGCCGGTCCGAGAGCGTGCGGAGCTGCGTGTCGTCGAGGCCGCCGGTCGCCTCCTTGCGGTAGCGCGCGACGAAGGGGACGGTGGCGCCACCGTCCAGCAGGTCGATGGCCGCCGTCACCTGCGCCGGCTGGGCGCCGATCTCGCGGGCGATGACGAGGGGGATGCGGCGGGCGGCGTCCTGAATCACGGGGCGAACTCCTTGGTTGCGAGGCGCGACCATAGCCCGCCACGGCCGGAGCGCAAGACGCAGGAAACCATATCGGGTCTTTACGAATCCTTAAGGCGGCCGGATATATGTTCCATGAATGTTCTCATGTGGTTCAAACGCGATCTGCGGGTGGAGGATCATCCGGCGCTGGCTCTGGCGGCTGCGAAGGGCCGTGTCCTGCCGGTCTATATCGCCGAGCCCGGCCTCTGGCGGCAGCCCGACCGCAGCGGGCGGCACTGGGCCTTCACCGCCGAGGCGCTGCGCGACCTGCGCGAGGCGCTGGAGCGGCTCGGCCTGCCGCTGGTTCTGCGGGTGGGCGAGGCGGTCGAGGTGCTGGACCGGCTGGCGCGGCTGCACGGCATCAGCGAGATCGTCTCCCATGCGGAGGCCGGCTGCGGCTGGTCGGCCTCCCGCAACGCCCGCGTGGCCGGATGGGCGCGCGCCGCCGGCCTGCGCTGGACCGAACTCGCGCCGGAGGCGGAAGCGCCCGCCGCCGCGTGGCGCGCGGTGGAGGGGGTGGAGCCCGGCCCGATTCCGCCCGCCCGCGCGCTGGGTCTGGCCGAAGATCCCTGCCCACATCGCCAGCAGGGCGGGCGGAGCGCCGGGCTGGTGCAACTGGACGCCTTTCTCGCCACCCGCACCGCGACCCGCCCCACAGCCACTCCCGCCGGGGCCGAACGCGGCGCCTCGCGCCTGTCGGCGCATCTGGCCTTCGGCACGCTCGGCCTGCGCGAATTGCGGCAGGCGGCGGAGCGGCCGGGCCTGCGCGGCTTCCGCAACCGGCTCGCCCTGCGCGACGCCTGCCTGCGCGCCATGCCTGCCCCCCCCGAAGCGGCGGGCGACGACCGCCATCTCGCCGCCTGGCTCGCCGGAGAAACCGGCCTGCCCTATCTCGACGCCTGCATGCGCTACCTGCGGGCGACCGGCTGGCTCGACGCGCCGGCCCGCGCCATGGCCGTCGGCTGCGCCACCGGGCTCTTCGGCATTTCGCCGCAGGCCGCCGGACAGGCGCTGGCCCGGCGCTGCACCGATTACGACCCGGCGCTGCACTGGCCGCAGGTCCTGGCCGCCCGACCCGGCCATCCGCTGCGCCTCGGGTTGCGGCTCGATCCCGGGGGCGGCTTCACCCGGCGCTGGCTGCCCGAGCTTGCCCCGGTGCCGGAGCCGTTCCTGCACATGCCCTGGAGATGGGAGGGCGCCCCCCGCCTGCTCGGCCGCCGCTACCCCGAGCCGCTGGTCGGGCTGCCCCCCGTGCCGCCCCGCCGGCCGCCGCGCCCCGGCCCCGCCCCGCAGCACCAGCTCTGCCTCGATCTCTGACCGCCGGCCTTCCGGCGCCGGAGCGCATCATCCCGAATTTCCTGAAAGTGTTTTCATTCCGCAGAAGGAAATCCACCCGCCGCCTTTGTTGCCTATAGGAAACTTTTTTCCCATGCTCCGGCGGAACGGGCATGAGGGAGTCGGAAATGGCGGAACGCATCACGAGGAGCGGGCTTCAGGTCGATGCCCTGCTGGTCGATTTCGTCGAATCGCGCGCCCTGCCCGGCACCGGGATCACCGCCGACAGGTTCTGGTCCGGCCTGGCCGGGGCGGTCGCCGAGCTCGGGCCGAAGAACCGGGCGCTGCTCGACCGCCGCGACGGATTGCAGGCCGCGCTCGACGCCTGGCACCGGGCGCGGCGCGGCACGCCCTTCGATGCCGAGGCCCATGAGGCTTTCCTGCGCGAGATCGGCTATCTGCTGCCCGAAGGCCCGGATTTCCGGATCGAGACCAGC
Organism: Gemmobacter sp.; assembly: GCA_039808305.1. Classification (GTDB taxonomy): domain Bacteria; phylum Pseudomonadota; class Alphaproteobacteria; order Rhodobacterales; family Rhodobacteraceae; genus Gemmobacter. The sequence continues at coordinate 7,000 of JBDHSR010000106.1, forward strand.
GGTGTCGACCCGGAGATCGCCCATATCCCCGGCCCGCAACTGGTGGTGCCGGTGATGAACGCCCGCTACGCGCTGAACGCGGCGAATGCGCGCTGGGGCAGCCTTTACGACGCGCTCTACGGCACCGACGCGCTTGGCGAGCCGCCCTCCGGCGCGGATTACGACCCGGCGCGCGGCCGGCGGGTGATCGACTGGGCGCGCGACTTCCTCGACACGGCGGCGCCGCTCGCGGGCGCCGGCTGGCGCGCGGCGCAGGGCTTCACGGTGCGCGGCGGCGCCCTCGGCGTCAGGACCGGACAGGGCGTGGTGCCGCTGGCCGATCCGGCGCAATTCGCCGGCCATGCCGGCGCCGCCGCCGCGCCCGACGCCATCGTCCTGCGCAACCACGGCCTGCATGTCGAGATCCGCATCGACCCCGCCTCGCGGATCGGCGCGGAGGATCCGGCGCATATCGCCGACATCCGCCTCGAATCCGCGCTCTCGGCGATCATGGATTGCGAGGACAGCATCGCCGCCGTCGATGCCGCCGACAAGGTGGCGGCCTATGCCAACTGGCTGGGCCTGATGCGGGGCGACCTGACCGAGACGGTGCGGAAAGGCGCGCGGAGCTTCACCCGCCGCCTCGCCGACGACCTGACCTTCACCGGCGCCGACGGCGCGCCGCTCATCCTCAAGGGCCGCGCGCTGATGCTGGTGCGCAATGTCGGCCATCTGATGACCACGCCCGCCATCCTCGACGCCGAGGGGCGCGAGATCGGCGAGGGCATGATGGACGCCTTCGTCACCACGCTCTGCGCATTGCACGACCGGAAGCACCGGCGCAACTCCGCCACCGGCGCGATCCATGTGGTGAAGCCGAAGATGCACGGGCCGGAGGAGGTGGCCTTCGCCGTCGAGATCTTCGACCGGGTGGAGGATGTGCTCGGCCTGCCGCGCGACACCGTGAAGCTCGGCATCATGGACGAGGAGCGGCGCACCAGCGCGAACCTCAAGGAGTGCATCCGCGCCGCGAAACGCCGGGTCGCCTTCATCAATACCGGCTTCCTCGACCGCACCGGCGACGAGATCCACAGCGCGATGGAGGCCGGGCCGATGCTGCGCAAGGGCGAGATGAAGGACAGCCGCTGGATCCGCGCCTATGAGGACCGCAATGTCGATATAGGCCTCGCCTGCGGGCTGCGCGGCCGGGCGCAGATCGGCAAGGGCATGTGGGCGGCGCCCGACCTGATGGCGGCGATGCTGGCGCAGAAGATCGCCCATCCGCAGGCCGGGGCGAATTGCGCCTGGGTGCCCTCGCCCACCGCCGCCACGCTGCATGCCACGCATTACCACCGCGTCGATGTGCTGGCCCGCCAGGCGGAGATCGCCGCCGCCGGTCCGCGCGCCGGCCTGCGCGACCTGCTGACCATCCCGCTGGCGGAGGGCGCCCCCTGGTCGCCGGCGGAGATCGCCGCCGAGGTCGAGAACAACGCGCAGGGTATCCTCGGCTATGTGGTGCGCTGGGTCGACCAGGGCATCGGCTGTTCGAAAGTGCCCGACATCCACGATGTCGGCCTGATGGAGGATCGCGCCACCTGCCGCATCTCCTCGCAGGCGCTGGCGAACTGGCTGCATCACGGCGTGGTTTCCGAGGCGGAGGTGATGGCGGCGCTGCGGAAGATGGCGGCGGTGGTGGACCGCCAGAATGCCGGCGATCCCGCCTATACCGCCATGGCGCCGGGCTTCGACGGCCCCGCCTTCCGGGCCGCCTGCGCGCTGGTGTTCGAGGGCCGGGCGCAACCCTCGGGCTATACCGAGCCGGTGCTGCACCGCTACCGGCAGGAGAGGAAAGCGCGCTGAGCCCCGGCCATCGGGGGCCGGTCCTGACACGGCAGCCGGGGCTCGACGCCCCCGCCGGCCCGCTCCCGCCTCAGGCGACGCGCACCCCGTGCCGGGCCGCGAGATCGGTGAAGAACTGCCAGGCCACCCGGCCCGAGCGCGCGCCGCGCGTGGCCTGCCATTCGATCGCCTCGGCCCGCAGCACGTCCGGCGCCGCCGTCACGCCATAGGCCGCGCAATAGCCGTCGATCATCGCGAGATATTCGTCCTGCGAGCAGGGATGGAAGCCGAGCCACAGCCCGAAACGGTCGGACAGCGAGACCTTCTCCTCCACCGCCTCCGACGGGCTGATCGCCGAGGACCGCTCGTTCTCGATCATGTCGCGCGGCATCAGGTGGCGGCGGTTCGAGGTGGCGTAGAGGATCACATTGTCCGGCCGCCCCTCGATCCCGCCATCCAGCACCGCCTTCAGGCTCTTGTAATG
>JBDHSR010000107.1:0-9198 GCA_039808305.1 Gemmobacter sp.
CGCTGTGTTGTGCAGATCGGTTCACGCTGCATCCCGTCTGACCGCTGGCGGAGCCACAAGAATATCCGCCCTGTTCAACGGCGGCCGGTCCTCCTCCGGCGGATACGACGACCAGCATCCGGATCAGACACCGCCGGGAAGCGGTCGGCAGCCCTTCGGCGGAGAACCGCGCATCGCGTTGCGGTGGCGGAAGGCGCTGCCTAATATCTTTCCATGACCTCGGACAAACGACAGGCCGTCGGGGCGGCGCGGGGGGAGATGCCGTCCGCGGCCTCCCATGGCCCCGCCGCATCCTCGCGGGGGGCGGATCCGCGCGCCCCCGTTCTGCCCGACCCTTCCCGCATCGCGCTTTTTCTGGATCTCGACGGCACGCTTCTCGATCTGGCGCCGACGCCCGACGGGGTGAGGGCGGAGGCCGGTCTTGCCGATATGCTTGCGGAGCTCGAGCGCCATGCTGCCGGGGCTCTCGCCCTGGTGACCGGGCGCCCGATCGCCTTCGTCGATGCGCTTTTCGCGCCGCACCGCTTTTCGGTCGCCGGGCTGCACGGGGCGGAATTCCGTCCCGCTGCCGCATATCGGGCGGCGCTGGCGGAGGTTCCCCGCGCCACTACCGGGGGCGACGCGGCGGCGTTCGAGGCCGCGCGGGACCATGCGGGCCGGCAGGCCGCCTCGCTCGACGGCACGGTGTTCGAGGACAAGGGCGGCGCCTTCGCCCTGCATTACCGTCTGGCCCCCCGGCACGCCGCCGCGGTCCTGCATGTCATGGAGCGGGCGGCGCTTGTCGCGGGGCCGGGCTACGGGCTGCGTCACGGGAAATGCGTGGTCGAGCTTTGCCCCGCCGGCGCGGACAAAGGCACCGCCTTGCGGAACCTGATGGCGTCGCAGCCGTTTATGGGCCGGTACCCGGTCGCGGCCGGGGACGATCTGACCGACGAGGCGATGTTCCGCGCGGTCAATGGCATGGGCGGGCTGTCGATACGCATCGGCGCCGGCCGAACGGCGGCATCGGCGCGGATCGCGACGCCGGGCGCCTTCAGAACCTGGCTGAGGAGTCTGGCCGAAGCCGCCTGTCCGGGAGAATGAGCCGATGACGCAACAGATGCCCGCCGCCGGGCCTGATCTCGACCGGGGGGTCATCGGGAATGCGAGCCTCGCGGCGCTGATCGACAGCGAAGGCGGGCTGGACTGGATGTGCGTGCCGCGCATGGACGGCGATCCGGTGTTCTGCGGCCTGCTCGGCGCGCCGGCGGGCAAGGAGGAACCGGACAGGAGGAACGGCGCCTGGCGGTTCCGGCTGGCCGGGCAGCAGGGCAGCCGGCAGCGCTATCTGCGCAATACCGCCATTCTCGAGACCATCCTGACCGACACGGCGGGCAACGAGGCCCGGATACTCGATTTCGCGCCCCGCTTCCTGCGCGACGGACGGATGTTCCGCGGCTATTCCGTGCTGCGGATCATCGAGCCGGTCGCGGGCACGCCGCGGCTGAGCGTATCGCTGCGGCCGCGCTGGGATTACGGCGCCCATCCGCCGGAGATCACGCGCGGCACCAACCATATCCGCTATATTCTCGGGCCGCAGGTCATGCGGCTGACCACCGACGCGCCGGTGGAATATATCCTGTCCGAGACGCCCTTCCTGCTGGAGCGCCCGCAGGCCTTCGTCCTCGGGCCGGACGAGAGCCTGTCGGATCATCCGATGGCGATCGCCCGGCTGTTCCTGCGCGAGACCACGCAATACTGGCGCAACTGGGTGCGCAGCCTCGCCCTGCCGGCCGATTTCCAGGATGTGGTGATCCGGGCCGCGATCACGCTGAAGCTCTGCTCGAACGAGGAGACCGGCGCCATCCTGGCGGCGCTGACCACCTCGATCCCGGAATACGGGGCCAGCGGGCGCACATGGGATTACCGCTTCTGCTGGCTGCGGGATTCCTATTTCACCGTCCAGGCGCTGAACAGCCTGAACGCGACGCGGACGATGGAGAACTATCTCACCTATGTGTCGAACCTCGCCGCCGGTTCGGAAAGCGGCTATATGCAGCCGATGTTCGGCCTCGGGCTGGAACGGGTGCTGGACGAGCATATCGTGCCGGCGCTTCCCGGCTATCGCGGTCTCGGCCCGGTCCGGCGGGGCAACGCGGCCTTCACCCAGGTGCAGAACGACGGCTACGGCTCGGTCATCCTCGCCGCGATCCAGTGCTTTTTCGACGAGCGCCTGCCGGATCTGGGGGACGAGCCGCTGTTCCGCCGTCTGGAACGGCTGGGCGCCGAGGCCGAGGCCTGCTGGAACCGGCCCGATGCCGGGCTTTGGGAATTCCGCACCCGCAGCGAGATCCATACCCATTCCGCCCTGATGTGCTGGGCGGCCTGCGACCGGCTGGCCCGGATCGCGCGCAAGCTGCGGATGGATCCCGAAACCGCGCGCTGGTCGGCCAGCGCCGACCGGATCCGGGCCGCGATCCTCGAACAGGGCTGGAATAGGGAGCGGGGATGTTTCGTCGCCTCCTTCGGCGGGGACGAGGTGGATGCGAGCCTGCTTCTCATGGCGCAGACCGGGTTCATCGCGGCCGACGATCCCCGCTTCCTCGCCACCGTCGCGGCCTGCGAGGCCGATCTGAGGTTCGGCAACCACCTTTACCGCTATCGCAGGCCCGACGATTTCGGGGCGCCCGAGACCGCCTTCACCGCCTGCACCTTCTGGCTGATCGACGCGCTGGTCCGCACCGGCCGCAAGGAGGAGGCCCGCGCGATCTTCGACGACATCCTGCTGCGGCGGAACCATCTCGGCCTTCTCTCCGAAGGCGTCCATGTCGAAAGCGGCGAGCTGTGGGGCAATTTCCCGCAGACCTATTCCATGGTCGGGCTGATCAACGCCGCCATGGCGCTTTCCCGTTCCTGGGATGAAGTGCTGTGAGCCGCCTGATCGTCGTCTCGAACCGCGTGCCTTCCCTCGACCGACCGCCGCAAGGGGGGCTCGCGGTGGCGGTCCAGGCCGCGCTGAAGGATCGCGGCGGGGTCTGGATGGGCTGGTCGGGGCGATCCTCGGGGGAGGAGGAGCCGGGCCCGCTCGCCTCGCGCGGGGACGGGGCGATCACCTATGCGCTGACCGATCTGTCGGGCCGCGATCTTTCGGAATATTACATGGGTCTGGCGAACAGCGTGCTCTGGCCGCTCTGCCATTACCGCATCGACCTGACCGATTACAGCCGCCGCGACGCGGAAGGGTATTTCCGCGTCAACCGCTTCTTCGCCGAACGCCTGGCGCCGCTGATCCGGCCCGACGACCTGATCTGGATCCACGACTACCATCTGATCCCGCTCGCCTCGGAATTGCGGCGGATGGGCATCCGCAACCGGATCGGCTTTTTCATGCATATCCCCTGGCCGGCGCCCGATGTCTTTCTGACCCTGCCGGTCGGCGAGAAGCTGCTGCAGGCGATGACCGGCTACGATCTGCTGGGCTTCCAGACCGGACCGGACGCCGAGAATTTCAGCCTTTGCCTCAGCCGCAGCGGCGTGGCCCGGCCGGCGGCCGGCGGGGCCGGGCTGCATCTTTCGGCGCAGGGCCAGCGCTTCGAGATCGGGCATTTTCCCATCAGCATCGACGCCGGGGCCTTCGCCCGCACCGCGCAGAACGCGCTGCGCCATGCCGGGATGCGCAAGTTCCGCGCCTCGCTGGAGGATCGTATGCTGATCATCGGGGTGGACCGGCTGGATTACACCAAGGGCCTGCCGCAGCGGATGCACGCCTTCGGCCGCTTTCTCGAAGCCAATCCGGCATGGCCGGGACGGGTGACCTATCTCCAGATCACGCCGCAAACGCGCGAGGGCGTCGCGGAATACGAATCCTTGCGGCGCGAGGTGGCCGAGCTTGCCGGCAATATCAATGGCGGGCATGGCCGGCTGGACTGGGTTCCGGTGCGCTATGTGAACCGCGCCTTCAGCCAGCAGACACTGGCGGGCGCCTACCGGATCGCCCGGGCCGCGCTGGTCACGCCGATGCGCGACGGCATGAACCTCGTGGCCAAGGAATATGTCGCGGCCCAGGACCCGGAGGATCCGGGCGTTCTCATCCTCTCCCGCTTCGCCGGGGCGGCGGCGGAACTGGGCGAGGGCGCCGTGCTGGTGAACCCCTATGACGAGGAGACCATCACCAACGCCATCGCCCTGGCGGTCTCGATGCCGCGGGAGGAGCGCCGGAAGCGCCATGCGGTCATGGCTTCGGCCCTGACCCGATACGACGTGTATCGGTGGTGCGGCGACTACCTGAGCCATCTCGAAAGAATGCCGCCCCGTGGCGCCGCGACCGGCGAGCCTGCGATCCCGCCGACGGAGTGACTTCCGGTCGCTCACGGGATCCGTGACGAGCTACCGAAGCGCCCGATCCACCTGCGGCTTTGCTCAACACCCACAGATCCGAAGCCGAGCGGGACATTGCGAGATCGGGCCCCGCCATCAACTCCGCCTTCTTTTCCGCGCCTTGACCGGATGCGGGGCCCGCATGGCCCATGATCCGGGCAGGACATCGGGGAACCGGACGGACCGGCGCGGAGGCATCTACAGGACCGGCGCCGCCGCAATCAGATAGCCCACGCCCGACGCGCCGCATTCACCTCGCCGGCAGTCTTGCGGGATCGCGCCGCCGCCGGAAAAACCTCGCCAAGCCGGCCACGCCCGGCTATGCCCCGAGACATGAGGTTGCTCCTGGTCGAAGACACGGCGGATCTGGCCGACAGCCTGCTCGCGCATCTGCGCGCGCAGGGCCACGCGGTCGACCATGCCCCGGATGCCGAAACCGCGCGCGCGGCGCTGGCGGTATCGGAATTCGCCTGCGTGATCCTCGACCTGGGCCTGCCCGACGGATCGGGCCTCGACGTGCTGCGGGAGCGCCGGGCGGCGGGCGACCGGACCCCGGTCATCATCGCCACCGCGCATGATCAGATCGCCGACCGGATCGCCGGGCTGGATGCCGGTGCCGACGATTATGTCGTCAAGCCTTTCGACCTGCGCGAGCTTTCGGCCCGCATCCGCGCCAATGCCCGCCGCGCGCAGGGCCTGCCGGAAACCCGCCTCGCCATCGGCGCGCTGGAGGTGGACCGCGCCGCCGCCAAGGTCTGGCGCGAGGGCGCCGAGGTGCGGCTGACCTCGCGCGAATGGGCGCTGTTCGACACGCTGCTGGGCGCGCGCGGCCGGGTGCTGGCCAAGACCGCGCTGGAAGAGGCGCTCTACGCCTTCGACGCGCGGATCGAGGGCAATGCGATCGAGGTCTATGTCTCGCGCCTGCGCCAGAAACTCGGCCCCGGAGTGATCGAGACCCGGCGCGGCCTGGGCTATGTGCTGACGTGACGGGGCGCGGCTGGTCGATCCGCTGGCGGCTGACCCGCGCCACGCTGGCGGTGGTGGGGCTGGGCTGGCTGGGCACCATCCTGCTGACGCTGTGGTTTCTGGACCACGAGATGAACGAGGGGTTCGACGAGGAGATGGCGCTGGTCGCCCGCACCGCGCTCCTGAGTGTCGAATCCGCCCCCGGCCCGGTGCTGCCCCGCATCGTCGGCATGTCGCCCGAGGAAGAGGACGAACGCCTTGTCCGCCTGTCGCGCCCCGGCCTGGCCCTGCCCGCCGCGCCCTGGCCGCAACCCGCCGAGGACGGGTTTTCCGAGGCGAACGGCTGGCGCATCCTGCGCGCCACCGGCGACAGCGCGGTGATCGAGGTCGCCCAGTCCCGCGCCTGGCGGCGCGAGGAGTTGTTCGAGGCCGCCTCGGCGCTGATCGTTCTGGTGCTGCCGATGATCCTCCTGCTGGTCTGGGGCATCACCCGCAGCCTGGCCCGGACGCTGGCCCCGGTCGAGGCGCTGGCCGGCGCCATCGGCGCGCGACGGCCCGACGATCTGTCGCCGGTCACCGGAACCGGCATCCCGCGCGAGTTGCTGCCGCTGACCGAGGGGCTGAACCTCTATCTGGCGCGGATCGAGGATCTGCGGCAGGCCGAGCGCCGCTTCGTCGCCAATGCCGCGCATGAGTTGCGCACCCCGGTCGCGGCGATCCGGGCCCGGCTCGACCTCGGCGGCGATCCCGCGGGCGCGGTGCCGATGCTGGACGATCTGACGCGGCGGGTGGAACGGCTGCTGCAACTGGCGCGGTCCGAGGCGGGCGTGGGACTGGGCGGCGGCCCGGCCGATGTGCTGCGCATCCTGCGGCTCCTGGTCGAGGACACCGCGCGCAAGGAGGGGGTCGCCCTTCATTTCGACGATGGCGACATGGAAAGCCTGATCCTGCCGCTCGATCCCGATGCGGTGGCGATCCTCTTGCGCAACCTGATCGACAACGCGGTCGATCACGGCGACGGCACCCTGCGCCTGACGCTGACCCCCGAGGCCCGGCTGACGGTGGAAAACCCGACCACGGGCGACGCCTTCGTGGAGGCGGCCTTCGGCAAGGGTCCGCAATCGCACGGGATCGGGCTGGGCCTCTCCATCGTCGCCACGCTGGCGGCGGCGATGGGGATCACGGTCGAAAAGACCATCGGGGGCGGCAAGGCCCGCGTCGTGGTGGCGTTCCGATGAAACCGGGCAATGGCGGCCAGCGGCCCGGAAAGGCGGCCGACACGACCCCGCGCCCACCCGGCCAAGCGGCGGAGGTGTTCCGCGCCTTCCTGAAGCTGGGGCTGACCTCCTTCGGCGGGCCGGTCGCGCATCTGGGCTATTTCCGCGACGAATTCGTCACCCGGCGCGGCTGGATGACCGAGACGGAATATGCCGATCTGGTGGCGCTCTGCCAGTTCCTGCCCGGCCCGGCCTCCAGCCAGCTGGGCTTCGCCATCGGCCTGATGCGGGCCGGCTGGGGCGGGGCGCTGGCGGCGTTTCTGGCCTTCACCCTGCCCTCGGCGGCCCTGATGCTGGCACTGGCGCTGACCGCCGCCCGGATCGAGGGGGCGCTGGCCCCGGGCCTGCTGCACGGGCTGAAACTGGTGGCGGTCGCCATCGTCGCCCAGGCGGTATGGGGCATGGCGCGCAGCCTCTGCCCCGATGCGGCCCGCGCGACGCTGGCGGTGGCGGCGGTGGCGCTGCTGGCGGCGGCGCCCGGAGCCGCCGGGATGATGGCGGCGATCCTGCTGGGCGCTGCCGCGGGCGCGGCTCTGGGACGCGGGCAGGCGACGGCGGGCGCGCCGCCCCCGCTGCCGGTGTCTCGCCGGGCGGGACTGGCGGCGCTGCTGGCCTTCGCGCTGCTGCTGGCCGGGCTGCCGCTGCTGGCCCCGCTGGGGCAGGGCTTCGCGCTGGTCGACGGCTTTTATCGCGCCGGATCGCTGGTATTCGGCGGCGGGCATGTGGTGCTGCCGCTTCTGCAGGCCGAGACGGTCGCGCGCGGCTGGCTGTCCCATGACAGCTTCCTCGCCGGCTATGCCGCAGCACAGGCGGTGCCGGGGCCGCTATTCGCCTTCGCCGCCTGGCTCGGCGCGGCGATGGGGCCGGCGCCGAACGGGATCGCCGGGGCGGCGCTGGCGCTGGCGGCGCTGTTCCTGCCGGGGTTCCTGATCCTGATCGCCGCCTTGCCGTTCTGGAACCACCTGCGCCGCGACGCCCGCGCGCAGTCGGCGATGCAGGGCGCCAATGCGGCGGTGGTCGGCATCCTTGCCGCCGCGCTCCACGATCCGGTCTTCTCCGGCGCGGTGACGGGCAAGGCGGATTTCGCGCTGGCGCTGGCCTGCCTTGTCGCCCTCACGGTCTGGAAGATGCCACCCTGGGCCGTGGTGCTGGGCGGCGCGGCGGGCGGGGCGGCGCTGGCCCTTGCCGCCTGACCGCGATCGGCGATGCCGGACGGATTTTCATGCGACGGCTTCCCCCCGGCTTCAGGATGATGTCAGGATGGGGTGTTATCCGCCTTCCCAGCCACTGCCGCCTCCGGCACAGCCAGGACCGAGACCTTGCCCCTTGACCTTTCGCCCGACCGCGGCGTGACGCTGACCGCGCTGACACTGGCCGGGCTCGCGCTGGCCGCCGCCGCGGCTTTCCTCCTTCCCGGCCCCTGGGGACCTGCCGGCCTGGCCTTGGCCTATCTCGCCGGCGGCCTGCCCGCCGCCGGGCGCGCGCTGGCCGCGCTGTGGCGCGAGCATGTGCTGGACATCGACCTGCTGATGGTGATCGCCGCGCTGGCCGCCGCCGGGGTGGGCGCCGCGCTGGAAGGGGCGGTGCTGCTGACCCTGTTCAGCCTGTCCACCACGCTGGAGGAGCGCGCGATGACCCGGGCGCGCCGGGCGGTCGAGGCGCTGATGGCGCTGCGGCCCGATACCGCGCTGCGGCAGGCGCCCGACGGTTCGGTGGCCGAGATCCGGGCCGCCGACCTGCGCCCCGGCGACATCGTGGTGCTGCGCCCCGGCGCGCGGGTGCCGGCGGATGGCACGCTGCTGGAGGGCGACGGCGCGCTCGACGAGGCGACGATCACCGGCGAATCGATGCCGGTCCACAAGCGGCCGGGCGCCAAGGTGTTCGAGGCCACGGTGAACCTGAACGCCGTGCTGCGCGTCACCGTCTCGCGCCCCGTGGCCGACAGCACGGTGGCGCGGATGATCGCGCTGGTGACCGAGGCGCAGGCCGAGCGCGCGCCGTCGGAGCGGTTCAGCGCCTGGTTCGGCCAGCGCTATACCGTGGCGGTGCTGGCGGGCGCCGTGCTGGCCTTCGGCCTGTTCCTCTGGCTCGGCTGGGGGCGGGAGGCAGCGCTTTACCGCGCGGCGGTGCTGCTGGTCGCGGCCAGCCCCTGCGCGGTGGTGATCTCGGTCCCCGCCGCGATCCTCTCGGCCTTGGCGGCGGCGGCGCGCGGCGGCGTGCTGTTCAAGGGCGGCGCCGCGCTGGAGACGCTGGCGGAGGTCGAGACCTTCGCCTTCGACAAGACCGGCACCCTGACCACCGGCAAGGTGGAGGTCACCGGAATGGTGTCGCTGATCGCGGAGGAAACGTTCCTCGCGCTGCTTTCCGGGCTGGAGGCGCAGGCCGAACATCCGCTGGCCGAGGCGATCCGCCGCCGCGCCGCCGCGCGCGGGATCGCCCCCGCCCCGGTCGCCGGCCTGGTGACGACGCCGAGCGAAGGCATCCGGGGCCGCGATGCCGGCGGCACCGAGGTCTGGGCCGGCAACCCGCGCATGGTGGCGCGGATGGGCGCGCGGGTCGCGGCGCCGGCCCTGCTGGCGCTGGCGGACACCGCCGAGAC
>JBDHSR010000108.1:0-9155 GCA_039808305.1 Gemmobacter sp.
GTAGCGGCCATAGCCGAGATCGGCGTGCTCGATCTCCGGCGCCCGGCCCGAGACCAGATCGGCCAGCACCCGGCCCGAGCCGCAGGCCATCGTCCAGCCCAGCGTGCCATGCCCGGTATTGAGGAACAGGTTCGCCAGCGGCGAGCGGCCGATGATCGGCGTGCCGTCGGGCGTCATCGGGCGCAGCCCGCTCCAGAACTCGGCCTTCGACTGGTCGCCGGCGCCGCCGAACAGATCCTCGACGGAATGGGTCAGCGTGGCCTGCCGCTTCGGGCTGAGCGACAGGTCGAACCCGGCGATCTCGGCCATGCCGCCGACGCGGATGCGCTCGCCCAGCCGGGTGATGGCGATCTTGTAGGTCTCGTCCATCACGGTCGAAACCGGGGCGCGGCTTTCGTCCACGATCGGCACGGTGATCGAATAGCCCTTCACCGGGTAGACCGGCAGTTTGATCCCCAAGGGCGCCGCCAGCATCGGGGAATAGGACCCCATCGCCAGCACGAAGGCGTCGGCCTGCACCCGGCCCTCGGAGGTTTCGACGAAGGACACCCGGCCCATCTCGGCATGGATGCGGTGGATCTGCACGCCCCAGCGGAAGGTGACGCCCGCCGCCGCGGCCATCTCGGCCAAACGGGTGGTGAACTTGAAGCAGTCGCCGGTCTCGTCGCCCGGCAGGCGCAAACCGCCCATGATCTTGTCGGCGGAGGCGGCCAGCCCCGGCTCGGCCGCGACGCAGCCGGCGCGGTCCAGCACCTCGAAGGGCACGCCGTCCTCGCGCAGCACCTCGATGTCCTTGGCGGCGCCGTCGACCTGCTTCTGGCTGCGGAAGAGTTGCAGCGTGCCCTGCATCCGCTCGTCATAGGCGATGCCGGTCTCGGCGCGCAGCTCGCCCAGGCAATCGCGGGAATATTCCGCCAGCCGCACCATGCGCGACTTGTTCACATGATAGGCCCCGGCGGTGCAGTTCATCAGCATCCGCGCGATCCAGGCCAGCTTGGCGGCATCGGGGCGCGGCTGGACGACCAGCGGGGCGTGTTTCTGGAACATCCATTTCAGCGCCTTGAGCGGGATGCCCGGCGCGGCCCAGGGGGCGGAATAGCCGGGGCTGACCTCGCCGGCATTGGCGAAGCTGGTCTCCAGCGCAGGCGCGGCCTGACGGTCGATCACCGTCACCTCATGGCCCTGGCGGGACAGATACCAGGCCGAGGTCACGCCGATCACGCCTGCGCCGAGGATCACGATTTTCATGGGCCGCTCCGGGGGTTCTGGATGGATTGGCGAAATGATACATCGTGGCCGGGGGATTTCTTGGCGTTCTGCGCCGGTGCGGGCGTTTTTGATCGAAGATTCCATCGCTCTACACGGAGTATTTCGAAGAAATACGCGATGCAATCAATCCCCGCGCAAGCAATATTCCTGAATCGCGGCTGAATCGCGGGAATCAACTCCCTATTGAACAGCCAGGTCGGGAGGTCCATTCTCGACAGGGTTTCAGAGCGGAGTTTCAGGGATGGATATAGAGCAGTTCATGGGCGGCAATGCCGTGGTGCTGGCATTGGCGGCGCTGGTCATCCTGGTCATTCTCAAGGCGGTGAAGATCGTGCCGCAGAGCCAGAAATACGTCATCGAACGGTTCGGCAAGCTGGAGAAGGTGCTCGGTCCCGGCATCAACCTGATCGTGCCGTTCTTCGACAGCGTGGCGCACAAGGTCTCGGTGCTGGAACGGCAATTGCCCAATGCCACGCAGGACGCGATCACCGCCGACAACGTGCTGGTGAAGGTGGAGACCTCGGTCTTCTACCGGGTGATCGAGCCGGAAAAGACCGTCTACCGCATCCGCGACGTGGATGGCGCCATCGCCACCACCGTGGCCGGCATCGTGCGCAGCGAGATCGGCAAGATGGAGCTCGACAGCGTGCAGTCGAACCGCGCCGACCTGATCGCCAAGGTGCGCGAGCAGGTGGCGGCGATGGTCGACGACTGGGGGATCGAGGTGACGCGGGCCGAGGTGCTGGACGTGAACCTCGACGACGCGACCCGCGCCGCGATGCTCCAGCAGTTGAACGCCGAACGCGCCCGCCGCGCCCAGGTGACCGAGGCCGAGGGCAAGCGCCGCGCGGTGGAGCTGAACGCCGATGCCGAGCTTTACGCCGCCGAACAGCTCGCCAAGGCGCGCCGCGTGCTGGCCGACGCCGAGGCCTATGCGACCAATGTGATCGCGGTGGCGATCAAGGAGAACGGGCTGGAGGCGGCGCAGTATCAGGTGGCGCTGAAACAGGTGGAGGCGTTGCAGGAAGTGGCGAAGGGCCATGGCAAGCAGACCGTCATCCTGCCGGCGCAGGCGCTGGACGCCTTTGCCAACGCCTTCGGCATGTTCCGGGGGAAGTGATGGCCTGGTGGATGTGGATCGTCGGCGGGGTGGTGATCGGCGCGCTGGAGCTGATGCTGCCGGGCTATTACTTCCTCGGCTTCGCGGCCGGCGGGATCGTGACCGGGCTCGCGCTGTGGTCGGGGCTGTTCGCCCTGTCGCTGCCGGGGCAGCTTCTGGTCTTCGCGGTGGTCTCGCTGGCCGCCTGGGGCGGGCTGCGCCGGGCGCTGCCGCTGCAACGCGGCGAGGTGAAGCGCTGGACCCGCGACATCAACGATTGACCACGGCTCCCCTGCCGGGCGCGGGCGCCTCCGGCGGGGGTATTTTGCCAAGGTGAAATCCGGGCGCGGCGGTCAGGCGCCGGCCAGTTCCGCGATCACCGCGCGGGCGGCGGCGGCGGGATCCGCGGCCTGCCAGATCGGGCGACCGACGACGATGTGGTCGGCACCGTCGGCAATGGCCCGCACCGGGGTCGCCACCCGCTTCTGGTCGCCCGGCGCCGCGCCGGCCGGGCGCACGCCGGGGGTGACGATCAGCCGACCGCGCGCCTGCGGCAGGGCGCGGATCATCGCGGCCTCCTGCGGGCTCGCGATCACGCCATCGGCCCCGGCCTCCAGCGCGCGGGCGGCGCGTTCCAGCGTGATCTCGTGGATGTCGCCCGGCACGATCAGGTTGGCGTCGAGATCGGCGCGGTCGAGCGAGGTCAGCACCGTCACGGCGAGGATCTTCAGATCGCTCCCGCCCTTGCCTTCGGCCGCCGCCCGCACCACCTGCGGGTCGCCATGGACGGTGAGGAAATCGAGCCCGTGCCCCGCGATGCCGCGCACCGCCGCCTCGATGGTGGCGCCGATGTCGAACAGCTTCATGTCGAGAAAGACCCGCTTGCCGCGTTCGTGCTTCAGCTCGTTGGCCAGCGCGAAGCCGCCGCCGGTCAGCATGCCGAGACCCACCTTGTAGAACCCGGCCGCGTCGCCGATCCGGTCGGCCAAGGCGAGGCCCTGCACCACGTTCGGCACGTCGAGTGCCACGATCAGACGGTCGTCGCTCATGCGGGGCTCCTTGCGGGGACGGGGATTTCGTGCCCCTTTGCGGCGGGGGAAAGCGCATGTCAAGGTGGTGGCGATGCTGGTTTCGTTCGACATAGGCGGCACGCGCATCCGCGCGGCGGAAAGCCCGGCGCCGGGGGTGCTGGGCCCGGTGCGGGAATGCGCCACGCCGCGCGACGATCTGGCGGCCTTCACCGCCGCGCTGGCCGGACTGGCGGGCGCGGCGCGGGGCATCGCCATCTCGATCGCCGGTTGCGTCGATCCGGCGGACGGGCGGCTTCGCGTCGCCAATATCCCCTGTCTCGACGGGCTGCCCGCCGCCGATGTGCTGTCGCAGGCGCTGGACAGGCCGGTCTGGATCGGCAACGACGCCGACTGTTTCGCGCTGGCCGAGGCCGGCAGCGGCGCCGGGCGCGGGCATCGCACGGTGTTCGGCGTGATCCTCGGCACCGGGGTCGGCGGCGGGCTGGTGATCGACGGACGGCTGGTCACCGGCGCGGGCGGCTTCGCCGGGGAATGGGGGCATGGCCCGGTGCAGCCGCAGCGCGTGCGGGGGCGCGAGTTGCCGCCTTTCCCCTGCGGCTGCGGGCTTTCCGGCTGCCTCGACGCCATCGGCTCGGGGCGGGGGATGGAGCGGCTGCATCGCCATCTGCACGGGGCGGACCTCGCCGCGCCGGAGATCGTCGCGGCCTGGGAGGCCAGCGAGGCGCGGGCGGCGGAGACGGTGGCGATCTGGCTGGAGGTGATGGCCGGGCCGCTCGCCATGGTGCTGAACGTGGTCGGCGCCACGGTGGTGCCGGTGGGCGGCGGGCTGTCGCGGGCGCGCGGGCTGGTGGCCGCGCTCGACCGGGCGGTCGCCGCGAGGCGGCTCTGGCGGGCGCCGGGGCCGGTGGTGGTGCCCGCCGCGCTGACGGTGGAGCCGGGGCTGATCGGCGCCTCGCATGGCGGCTGGGCGGCGCGATGCTGATCGAGGTCTGCACCGATACGCTGGCGGGCGTGGCCGAGGCCGCGCGGGGCGGCGCCGACCGGATCGAGCTTTGCGCGGCGCTGGAACTGGGCGGCCTCACCCCCTCGCCGGGCCTGATCGCGGCGGCGGCGGGGGTCTTGCCGGTCATGGCGATGATGCGGCCGCGCGCCGGCGGCTTCGTCTGGTCGGAGGCGGAGATCGCGGCGATCCTGACCGACATCGCGATGGCGCGGGCCTCCGGGGCGGCGGGGGTGGTGCTGGGCGCCTCGCTGCCGGACGGGCGGCTCGACGCGGCGGCGCTGCGGCGGATGGCGGAGGCGGCGCGCGGCCTCGACCTCACGCTGCACCGCGCCTTCGACCTGGTGCCGGATCTCGCCGAGGCGGTGGAGCTTGCCGTCGCCCTCGGCTTCCGCCGCATTCTGACCTCGGGCCGGGCGATCCGCGCCGAGGACGGGCTGGCCGATCTGCTGGAGACACGAAGGATCGCGGCGGGACGGATCGGCGTCATGCCGGGCTCCGGCATCGGCGCCGCCAATGCCAGACGGTTCGCGGCCCTCGGCTTCACCGAACTCCACGCCTCCTGCTCGGCCCCGGCTCCGGCGGAGGGCGCGGTGGCCCGCTTCGGCTTCACCGGCTCGGGCGCGCGGCGCACCCGGGCCGATCTGGTGGCGGCGCTGGTCGGGGCGACACGCTGACGCTGTGGGATGGCGATCGCCCGCCCTCTGAAATCCTGCGGACCGGAGGAAGCGATCAGGCATGGGCATCATCGGAAGCGGGGCACCCTCTGCCAGGCGATCCCGAACCTCGCAAGCTCAACCAGATTTGAGGCGCCGGCTCTGGCCGAACCCGGAACGGCATGTGATATGCCGACCCGGGTTACAGTTTGGGGAAACGGATGCGACGGATCAACAGGCGCGACATGATGCGATCCGGGCTGGTTCTGCTCGGCGGGGCCTTGGTCGGCGCGATGCCGGCCCTCGGGCAGGACAACCCCATGCCGGAGGAGCTGCGCGCGGCGATCGAACGCGAGGGCGATGCGCCGGTTCTGGGCAATCCGGCGGGCGACATCACCCTCACGGAGTTCTTCGACTACAACTGCCCGTTCTGCCGGGAGACGGTGCCGGTCCTGCACAAGCTGATCCTCGAGGATCCGCAGCTGCGCGTGGTGTTCCGCGAATGGCCGATCTTCGGCGACGGCTCGCTCTTCGCCAGCAAGGCCTCGCTCGCCTCGCTGGCGCAGGGGAGATACTGGCAATTCCACACCGCGCTGATGAAGATCCGGGGCCGGGCGGCAGAGGCCTCCGTCCTGCGCGCCGCGGAGACGGTCGGGCTGGACATGGCCCGGCTGCGCAAGGACATGGAATCCGAGCGGGTGCTGGGCCATATCGAGCATTCCATGGCGCTGGCCGACCACATGGGATTGGCCGGCACGCCCACCTTCATCGCCGGGAATGACGGCCTTTTCGGACGGCAGACGCGCAAGGATTTGCGGGATCTGGTGAAGCGGGCGCGGGCGGACCTTCTCTAGCGGCGGCTTCGGCCCTGCCCCGGCGCGCCCGGGATCGGCTGGCCGGCGATCAGCGCCCCACCCGGTCCGACCCCTGGAAGCTGTCGCCCCGGATGCCGTCGCGATCCTCCGGCCCCCGTCCGGCTCTCGCCCCTATGTCAGGTGGTCCGGGCCGTTCTCCCCCGATCCTCCAGCCCCCACACGGCTTTCACCCTTCCGGCATTGCCCATGAGGTCGCAGGCCGCGCATGATGCTGGAGCAAGCGCGGTGGACCTGCTATCGGTCGTCAAGGACGCACCGGGTGCGCATGCGCGGGCATGATGGCGGATCCTTGGCGGGCGGGATGGAAAAGCATAAAGATTTCCCAATTATTTCAAGGTAAAACGGCGGAAAGACCTCCGCCAAGGTACAGAGGCCGAGATGCAGATCAACCTGACCTTCGAACGCCCCGAGGAGGGGCCGCAATCCGGCCCCATCGCCGTGGGCTGGTTCCTGACCTCCGACAAGGGCGCGGTGCTCTACGATCCGCCGGAACGGGTGGTGTTCCGCCAGACCAATCGCAACCATGCCAAGAGCGCCAGCCGCTGCCCCGGCGTGATCCAGCTCGAAAGCCGGTATTTCATGGTGAAATGCCCCTTCGACATCCATCTCGGCTTCGGCCGCGACGACAAGGGCAAGCCGCATCTCATCAACCGGGCCGGCACCGCCTCGACCATCCGCGCCAACAAGCTGGGCGAGGTGCTGACGCTGGTGAACGAGGCGGAATGGCGCTACCCGGACCGGCCGACGATCCAGCTTTCGCTGCCCTACTGCTTCATCGCCGACGAGCTGGTCTATGTGACGCAGCTTTCCGCCTTCATGCATTACCGCCGCGAGGCGCTGCCCGGCACCATCTTCGGCGGGCGCTTCCCGCTCAATGTCTGGCCGCGCCCGCTGATGTGGGCCTTCGAATGGCACGAGCCGGAGCGCGACATCGTGCTGCGCCGGGGCGAGCCGCTGTTCTATGTGCAGTTCGAGGGCAACGGGCCGGACCGCCCGATCCAGATGGTCGAGGCCGAGCGGACGCCGGAATTGCAGAAATACCTCGAACAGATCGGCGGCGTGGTGAACTATGTCAACCAGACTTTCGGGCTGTTCAAGGCGGCCGAGGCGCTGCGCCCGGCGAAGCTCCTGACCCCCAAGACGAAGGAATGAGCTGGCGGTCGTCGCTGGAGATCTGCGATCCGGCGACGGGCGCCTGCCGCGTGGTGCTGCGGACGCCGCTGCTGATCGAGGCGCCGAACTGGCATCCGGCGGGCGGCTTTCTGGTCAATGGCGCGGGGCGGCTCTGGCGCGCCTCGGCGGCGGGGCTGGAGCCGGTCCCGACGCCGGAGGGGCTGCGCTGCAACAACGACCATGGCTTCCTGCCGGACGGGCGCATCGTCTATACGGCGCATGACGGCCATGGCGCGGGCATCCATATCCTCGGCGAAGGTCCGGTCGTGCCGGCCCGGCCAAGCTGGTGGCATGGCGCGCATGGCGGCCGCATCTGCTATGCCGCCGCGCGGGACGACCGGGTGGTGCGCATCGCCACCATGGACCTCGCCACCGGCGAGGAGCGGCTGCTGACGCCGGGCACGGCGCATCACGACGGGCCGGATTTCTCGGCTTGCGGGCGGTTCATCTGGTTCAACTCCGACGCGACCGGCCATGCCCAGATCTGGCGGATGCGGGCGGATGGCGGTGGGGCCGCGCCGGTGTTCCGCGACGATCACGTCAACTGGTTCCCGCATCCCTCGCCCTGCGGGCGGCATGTGCTCTATCTGGCCTATCCGCCGGGAACCGAGGGCCATCCGCGTGACCGCGACGTGGCGCTGTGCCTGATGGACCCCGAGGGCGGCAACCGCCGCCGGGTGGTGGAGCTTCATGGCGGGCAGGGCAGCCTCAACGTGCCGTCATGGGCGCCCGACGGCCATGCCTTCGCCTTCATGCGTTACGCGCCATCGGCGGCGGCGCCGCATAGCGCGGGCTGAGCGCGCCCCAGACCGAGACGAAGACCTCGGGCGCCGCGATATGTTCGGGCGTCAGCCCGACGATGCGCAGCCGGAGCGGCGTGCCGGCCTCCAGATGCGGCGCCAGTACCGCCGTCGCCCGCGGCCCCAGATGGCCGAGCGCCAGCTTGCTCGACCGCGGGATCAGCCCGAGGAACGGCCGCTTGATCAGCGCATGGATCTCCAGCCGGCCCTCCTCGGTGATGTGAAGCTCCGCCGGGTCGTTCAGGCAGAGGCCGGACCGCGCGACATTCACGGCAAGGCCGTGCACCTTGGCCTTGTTCAGGATGGGCTGGATGACGTGCTGCATCGGTCCTCGCGGTTTTATCGTTCGCCGGTCTTATCGTTGGCCGAGAGCCTGCGGGGTTTCGCCGGCCGGGGGCAAGCGCCGGTTGCGCCGCCCGTCGGGCGCTGGCCGGATGCCGCCGGATGCCCGCCCCGGAATCGGCGGAGAAATGTCGGCCAATCCCCACCACCGGAGGATGAGCGGAAAGCCGCGACAGGCGGGGGCGCGAAGAATTTGCGCCGGATCATGGCGGAAGGCTTGCGGGCGCCGGAAGCTCTTCCCATCTGAGGCTCAAGGCCGGAGCTGAAATGCCTTTCGGGGGTTTCCGCAAGCGGCGCTTGGAAAAGGAGATACCGATGAATTTGGAGAAATTCACGGAACGGTCGCGCGGCTTCCTTCAGGCCGCCCAGACCATCGCGATGCGCGAAAGCCACCAGCGGGTGCTGCCGGAGCATCTGCTGAAGGCGCTCATGGATGACGAACAGGGGTTGGCCTCCAACCTGATCCGCCGCGCGGGCGGCAGCCCGGAACGGGTGAACGAGGCGGTGAACGCCACCATCGCCAAGCAGCCCAAGGTCACGGGCGGCGACGGGCAGGCCTATGTCGACCCCTCGCTGGTGCGCGTGCTGGACGAGGCCGAGCAGGTGGCGAAGAAGGCCGGCGACGCCTTCGTGCCGGTGGAGCGGCTGCTGACCGCGCTCGCGCTGGTCAATACCCGCGCCAAGGATGCGCTGACGGCGGGCGCCGTGACCGCGCAGGGCCTGAACGCCGCGATCAACGACATCCGCAAGGGGCGGACGGCCGACAGCGCTTCGTCGGAAGACACGATGGAGGCGTTGAAGAAATACGCCCGCGACCTGACCGAGGCGGCGGCGGAAGGCAAGATCGACCCGATCATCGGCCGCGACGAGGAAATCCGCCGCGCCATGCAGGTGCTGTCGCGCCGCACCA
>JBDHSR010000109.1:0-9031 GCA_039808305.1 Gemmobacter sp.
TTCCAGGTCGCGCGGCTGGGCACCGTCTCGGGCGCGGCGGAGGTGCTGGGGGTGCATCACGCCACCGTCATCCGCCATATCGACGCGCTGGAGCGGCGGCTGGGCGCGAAGCTCTTCCAGCGCCACGCGCGCGGCTATACGCCCACCGAGGCCGGGCGCGACCTCCTCGGCGTGGCGCAGGCCACCGAGGAGCAGTTCGCCCAGCTCGCCAGCCGCATCAAGGGCCAGGGCGAGGAGGTGGCGGGCGAGCTGGTGGTGACGGCGATCACCGGCCTGTCGGACCTGCTGGTGCCGGTGCTCGGCGGCTTCCAGGCCGACAATCCGCGCGTGGTGATCCGTTATCTCTCGGACATGCGGGTGTTCCGGCTGGACCATGGCGAGGCGCATGTGGCGATCCGCGCCGGCACCCAGCCGCAGGAGCCCGATTACGTCGTGCAGCCCTTCGCCCGGCTGCGCTGGGCGCTTTACGCCAGCCGGAGCTATGCCGGGGCGCATGGCCTGCCCGCCACGCCCGAGGACTATCGCAGGCACCGCTTCATCGGGCATGACGACCCGGACAGCCGCGCCCCCTTCGACCGCTGGCTGCGCGCCCATGTGCCGCCCGAGGCGATCAGCTTCCGCATCACCGAACTCGCCGCCGGGGCCGACGCGCTCATGGCGGGTTGCGGCATCGGCTTCCATCCGGTGCGGCTGGCCGAGGGCGACCCCGATCTGGTCGAGGTGCTGCCGACGCGGGAGGAATGGGATTCGCCGATCTGGCTGGTCACCCATGTCGACCTGCACCGCACGCTGAAGGTGCAGAGCTTCCTCGGCCATCTGCGCGCCGCCGCCGCCGGCTGGGGCGCGATATGACCGTGCTGGCCGGGCTGCGCGCCGATCATGCCGGGCATCTGGCGATGCTCGCCTTCTCGGCCCTCGTCGCGGGGTCGTTCTCGCTCGGCGCCATGGCCGCGCCGCATATCGCCCCGGCGGCGCTGACCGTGCCGCGCTTCGCGCTGGCGGGCGCGCTGGTCGGCGCGGCGGCCTTCGCCACCACCGGCCTGCCGCGCAGCGCCTGGCGCGCGCCCTGGCGCTACGGCGTGCTGGGCGCGCTGCTCGCCGCCTATTTCGTGCTGATGTTCGAGGGGCTGCGCACCGCCGCCGCCGTGCCCGCCGCCGCCGTCTTCACCCTGACGCCGCTGATGGCGGCCCTTTTCGGCTGGATGCTGCTGCGCCAGCGCACCACGCCGCGCATGGCGCTGGCGCTGATGATCGGGGCGGCCGGCGCCGTCTGGGTGATCTTCCGCGGCGACGCCGCCGCCGCGCTCCGGATGGAGATCGGGCGGGGCGAGGCGATCTATTTCCTCGGCTGCGTCGCCCATGCGGTCTATGCGCCGATGGTGCCGCGGCTGAACCGGGGCGAGCCGGCGGTGGTCTTCACCTTCGGCATGATGGTGGCGGGGTTCCTGATGCTCTGCCTCTACGGCTGGCGCGACGTGCTGGAGACCGACTGGGCCGCGCTGCCCGCCGTGGTCTGGATCTGCCTCGTCTATGTCGCCGTCGCCGCCAGCGCCGCCACCTTCGTGCTGCTGCAATTCGCCTCGCTGCGGCTGCCCTCGGCCAAGGTCATGGCCTATACCTATCTGGTGCCGAGCTGGGTCCTGCTGTGGGAGATCGCGCTCGGCCACGAGGTGCCGCCGGCGGCCGTGCTGGTCGGCGTCGCGCTGACGGTGGTGGCCCTCGCGCTGCTGCTGAAGGACGAATCCCGCATCGCGCCGCGTTGATTTTCGCCCCGCGCTGGCGCAGGCTGCGCGAAGCGATTTTCTCCGTCCCGCCTCTGGCGGCAGCGGCGGGGCCGCATATATGTAAAACAGATTAACTTCAGGGAGGTTCCGCATGGCCGATTTCGACGCCCAGATCGCAGACAGCCAGAAACAGGTCGCCGAGGCGCAGGCGAAGATTTCGGCGCTGACGGACCGGATCGAGGCGGCGCGGCAAAAGATGTCGGCGGGCGAGGCCGCCATCGACATCGAGAACGCCACGCTCGACGACGTTCACAAGCATACCGACCTGATGAACGCCAATATCGCCGAGCTCATCATGGGGCTCGACGATGTGACGGCGGGCTTCACCGAGGATTTCAACGAGCTGCGGTCGAAGACCACGGCGGAAAGCCTCGTCGGCTTCTTCTCGCGCGGGAAATCCGAGGCGATGCGGCAGGAGCGGCTGCGCACCGCCTCGATCGACGCCAAGTTGCAGGATCTCATCGCCAAGTCGGACGTGATCGTGAAGCTGCTTCAGGGCCAGCTCGACCTGCTGAACGGCCAGAAGACCAAGGTGGAGGCGAACCTCGTCACCACGCTGGACGAGCGCGAGGCGACGGTGGCGGCGCTGGAGGCCGTGCGGGCCGAGATCGCCGGGATGGACCCGAAGATCATCGAGCTGGAGAACCGCATCTCGGTCGAGCAGGACGCGGCGGCGCGCACCAAGCTGGAGACCGAGCTGGCGACGCTCAACACGACCTACAACGCGCTGGTGCAGGACGAGCAGGTGAAGCTGGCGAAAAGCCAGACGCTGGAGCGCTATATCGAGAAGGGCAAGACCTGGGTCGACAGTCTCCAGAACCAGGCGGCGACGCAGATGGTGCTGATCAACAAGTTGCAGACCGACACGCGGCAGCGGGTGGTGCTTTACGACGCGCTGACCTCCAGCCTCAAGACCGCGCAGCAGCAGGACGTGGCGCACCGCATCAACGAGATCGGGGTCAAGACCGATCAGGAGGCGCAGGCCGCCATGGCCGCCATCGGCGCCGCCACCAATCAGAAGATGGCCGACATGCTGGAGGCGCATGAGGGCCATATGGTCTTCGCCCGCCAGATCCTCGAAGCCAAGGCCAAGGCCGACGAGCGCTTCGCCCGCCGCTTCGCGAAGATCGTCGAGAAGCACGACAAGAACCAGTATGGGCAATGAGCTTCGCGGCGCAGGTGCGATGGGCGGCGCGCTGGGGCGGGCTGGCCGCGCTGCTGGCGCTGGCCTGTCTCGCGCTGGCGGAACTGGCGGGCAACGAGGCTTTCGCCGCGCTGGCGGCGGTGCCGGGGGTCGCGGCGCTGGTGCTGCTGGTCGGCGGCGTGGCCTTCCGGGTGATGCAGCGCCGGATCTATTTCCGGCTGGGCGCCCCGAACCCGGCTTACCGGCGGCTCAACACCGCCTTCGCGGCCTCGCGCTGGCTGCTCTGGATCGACAAGGACGGGCGCGACCGCGATGCCTGAGACCCATCTGACCGACGACCATACGCCGCTTGCCGACAGCCTCGTCGCGCGGCGCTATTTCGCCAAGTTCGACCGGATCACCGGCCATCTCGCCCGCGTCGCGGCGGAGTTCGAGGCCGAGGGGCGGCTGACCCGGCTGGAGGCGCGGGTGATCGCGGGCCATGTGCGGCGGCTGGCGGCGTCGTTCCGCGCGCTCGGCCTGAAATACCTGATGACCGGCCGTGTCGAGGGGCCGCTGCCCGGCCAGCCGGTCTTCGACCGCCATGACAGCGGCTTTCCGGTGGCGCAGGAGTTGATGATGCTGGCGGTCGATGCCAGCCAGGCCGAGAAGCATCTGGAGGGCATGGCGTCGGAGACCGAGCTGAAGGACCGCATGGTCCGCCAGATCGTCGGCGAGCTTTCGGTGCCGGTGAAGCTGCAATTCGCGCTGTCGCAACGGCTGTATTACGAGGCGCTGCGCGCGGGCGGGCTGTTCCATGCCCGCAACGACCCCGACGCGCAATGGGTGGCCGATGTCGGCCACCGGCGGCGCTTTCTGGTGCATTGGGCGATCTATGACAGCCAGCGCAACCTGCCGCAGCTTTACCTGATGGAGGTCGAGGACAGCGGCAAGCGCCCGCTGCCGACCGACGACCGCCGCTGGCCCGAGGCGCGGGCGCATCTGATGGCGCAATCGCTGGCCGGCCTCACGCCGCTGACCATCGCGAAGGGCTTCGACACCGATTTCGACACGCTCCACCCCAAGCGGCTGCGGCGCTTCACCCTCGGCCCGATGCATTCGCGCGACTACACGCTGCAATCCGGCCCCATCGCGCAGGTGCTGGAAACCGCCAACGCGCCCGAGGGCGAGGATTGGGCGCTGGTCTGGACGGTGGAGGATCTGCTCGCCGACCGGGAGGAGGCGGTGAAGGACGGCTGGTTCTCCACCGCCCTGCGGCAGGTCTGGCGGCTCGACCCGCTGATGGGGGGCGAGACCGGGGCCACCCGCACCGAGCGGATGATCATCCTGCCCGAACGGCCCTATCAGGCGCTGGCGGAGCTGAACCCGCCGGGCTTCGCCGAGATCCGCAAATTCGTGGTGGGCGCCGGCGGGCGCCTGTTGCCAGTGAGGTAGGCCATGACGACCCGCGACACGATGGAACTGAAGGAAGAGACGATCCGCGGCCATTACGAGGCGGCGCTCGGCCTGTTGACCGGCTTCGACCATGCGCCGCGCCTCGCCAGCGCCGCGCCGGCGGCCGAGGCGGAACGCTCCCCCGGCATCGGCGCGCGGCCGCGCTTCCGCTCCACCGTGCCGGGGATGGCGGCGCGGCCGGTGGCGCGGCCCGGCGGGGTGCGGCTGGTCGAGCGGATCGAGGGCCTGGGCGACGGCCTGGTGACGCCGGTACAGGCCACCGCGCTGGGCACGCTGCGCCGGGCGCTCGCCATCGCGCTTTCCATGGGCGAGACCTTCGCGCAGGCCACGCCGCTGGCGGAGCTGAAGCGCGCCAATCTGGAGGCGCGGCTACCCGAGGCGCGGCGGGCCGAATTCTCGGCCCTGCTCTCGGCCGAGGCGCTGGTGGTGCTGCACAGTTTCGCCAATGCCACCGCCTTCCTGCTCGCCCCGCATCTGGGCGAGGTGACGGTGGAGATCGGCACCGTGGAGGAGGTGCTGACCGACAACGCCCCCCTCGCCCTGCAAGGCGCGCTGTGGGAGCTCGATCAGGACATCGCGCTGCACGCCACCGACGATACGCGGTTGATCGCCACCCTCGCCGCCTTCGCCGAGGCGCTGATGGCCCGCGCCGCGGCGCGCGCCGAGGGCGCGCCCGCCACCGCCCGCTTCGCCGCCGCGAGCTGGCGGGTGGAGGCCGATGGCCTCACCCTCTCCGGTTTCACCCCGGCGCGGGCGGCGAAGGGCGGCACGCTTTCCATGCAGTTCAAGGCGCCCTCCGAGGTGATCGGCAACCATATCGCCAAATATCAGGCGATGCGGCTGGCAAAGATGCTGATGGCCTATGATTTCGGGCGCCGGCTGAACCCCTTCGCCGAACTCGGCGGCTTCATCTTCACCTTCATGGGCGACGGCAAGCCCGGCACCGGCAAGACCACGCTGATCCAGATGATGGCGGGGCTTCTGAACGATTATTGCAAGGTGGCGGGCTATCCCTTCCGCTACCAGAATTTCAGCATCGACCAGATCGACAGCTATCAGGGCAAGTCGGGGCAGAACGCGAAAGCCTTCATCACCAATATCCTCGACCCCGCCGCCATCGCCTTCGGCACCATCGACGACATCGACCAGATCGCCGGCAAGCGCGGCGACCGGCAGTCGAGCGCGGGCCAGCAGGAGGTGACGGCGGTGTTCATGGAAGCCTTCGCCGGGGCCAATACCGTGGTGCGCGGCAATTGCACCTTCGGCATGTTCTCGAACTTCCCCGAGAATGTCGACGACGCGCTGCGCCAGCGCGCCGGCGCCCGCTTCCTGGTCGACGGCCCGCAGAGCCGCGAGGATTACATCGACATCCTCGCGCTGCTGCTGGGGAAGAACCACGCGATCCCGCTGGGCGCGCACGAGCTTTACGCCGCGCAGGAGATCCGCCGCGCGGTGGCCGAAAGCTTCGAGCGGCATTCCCGCCCGCAGGAGGAGGGGCTGACCCGCGTCTTCGAGCGGGTGACGGCGGAGATCGGCCCGCTCGACACCATCGCCAAGCTCGGCGGCTATCTGAAGGCGATCCAGATGGCCGACGACCGCTTCACCGGGCGGGCGATCAAGAACATCACCGACGCCGTGAAGGTGCGGGCGATGGATTTCGACCTGCCCGACGACTGGATGGAAACCCCCGAGCTGTTCCTGTTCCAGCCCTATGAGCGGAAACTCGAGATGATCCGCGAGCTGATGACCCCGATCACCGTGGAGATGGTGGTGCAGGAGATCAACCGCTACGCCGACAGCGAATTCCGCTATGCCGACAAGTCGGACGAGGTGGCGATCGCGGGCATGGTGCGCGACATGGGCCGGGCGGAAGAGGCCAAACGGCGCTATCTGGCGGGGCGCGGGTGAGGGGGCGCCGCCCCCGCGCCTGCGGCGCTCCCCCGGGGTATTTGGATCAGGTTGAACGAGGGAAGGGGCAAGGGTGCGGCGGCTGATCGAAAAGGGCCTGATGTTCGGCAATCTGGTCGAGGTCTCCTCGCCGGCGCTGGTGGAGCGGTATCGGCGCGCGATGCGGCATCTGACCGGGAAGGAGACCGCGCTTGCCGATTTCCATATCGACATCTCGGGCTTCTCGCCCGAGATCGGCGACGAGATCGGCGATGACCTCTATCTCAACCCCAATGGCTGCAACCGGCAGTTCATCCTGCTGTCGACCGCGCAGAAGACCGCGCCGCTCTTGAACATCAAGTTCTCGACCTCGCGCGGCATCCTGCAACAGTTCATCGCCGCCAACGAGGCGCAGCTTTTCGCGCTGACCGCGCGCGACGCGGTGGCGGGGGAATTGGAGAATTCGGTCTACGAGGTGGCGGCGCCGGCGCAGCTTTTCGACATGCGGCGGATCACCGTGCGGGCCGATACCATCGGCGGGCATGTCCGCGACGCCGGCAGGCTCGCCGGGCTGATCGACCGCTTCCGGCGCGAGCCGGAGGGCTGGCGCGACGACCTGCTGATCGCGGAGATGATCGGGCTGGCCAAGCGGACCGGCGATGTGACGCGGGTGCCGATCGCCCTGCCCGCCATGGGGTTCGAACAGCCGAATTTCTGGACCTCGCATTTCGGCGGCATCTACATCTTCCGCGAGGCGCGTTTTCCCGGCGTGATCTGCGCCGCGCCGAAGGCCGGGCTCGGCCCGATGCCGGTGGCGCCGGTGATGGAACTGGGCGAGCGCAACATCATCGCCGACTGGCTGATCCGCAACGAGTTGGTGGAGCCGGTGGTGCAGGCGCGCGGCACCGATGTGGCGGCGCTCCTGCGGCAGAAGATGGATTTCATCCTGGTCGACGCGGCGGATGCGCTGGATCTGGATCTCGGCGCGGCGACGCGGACCGAGTTGCGCAAGATCGCCCACCGCCTCGGCGCCGCGCTGCCCGAGGCGTTCAAGGGGCTCGCCGCCGTGCTGGCCTGGGTCGAGGGGGCGGCGGACTGGCCGCGCCTCACCTCGGAGCATCCGGCCTATTTCTACACGCTGCGCGCCAGGCCGGGGCGCGACCGCGATCTGGTGAACATGCTGCTCGCCGAGCTCGCGCCGCTCGATGTGCGGCAGATGTTCATCACCCACAAGGAACTGTTCTACGCCAATTACCGCGGCTGGAGCGACCGCAAGCGGCAATATGTGGCGGATTTCCTGGAACGGGAGTATCTGGTGGACAAGCAGGGCGCGCGCCGCGCCCTGTTCGGAGCGGAGCCGGGAATGGACGAGATGCAGCGCCCGGAAATGCGCGAGGGGCCGAAGCCGGCGCCCGACCTGATCCAGGCCGTCGGCCCCTGGGGGGCGGTGCGGCGATGATCATGATCCTGCGCGCCTGGGCCTTCGGCTTCGTCGTCCTCACCGTCATCTACTGGCTGCTCAGGATCTATTTCCGCTCCACCCGCCGCGAGCGGCTGGAGAAGCGCTTCGAAGCCGAGGGGATGGAGGGCGACCGCGACACCTGGGTCGAGGACCGGATGAAGGATTACGGCCGCAGCCTGAAACTGAAACTGCTCTGGCTGGTTTACATCCTGCCCATGGCGGTGATGGCCGTGACGATCTATCTGGTGAACTATCACTGAAGGAGTGCCGCAGGCATGTGGACTTACATCAAATGGGGCTTCCGGCTGGCGATCCTCGCCCTGGTCGCGGGGTTCCTGCATTACACCCTGCCCCAGCGCGACATCGTGCGCATCACCGGCACCTACAACCGGCTGACCGAGGTCGGCGCCAATGCGATCTTCTACGCCTCGCCCGACAGCGGCACCACCACCTCGACGGTGGACCGCCGCGACATCCGCTTCATCGAGGCGGTGTTCCCGAGCGGCAAGGTGATGGTCTATCGCAACGAGGATACCGGCTGGATCTGGCCGCCCTATTTCAAATACGACAGCTCCAACCTCCAGGCCGAGGCGAAGAACCTCGAAAGCCCCGGCAGCAGCCCGCAATGGGTGGCGGTGACGCATTACGGCTGGCGGATGCCGATCTTCTCGATCTATCCGAACGCGGTGAAGGTGCGGGCGGTGGCGGGGCCGGATGTGCGGCTGATCCCTTGGGTCAATATCGTGGTGCTGGTGCTGCTCGGGCTCGGCCTCCTGATGCTGTGGCGGATGTGGGCGCAGTTCAAGGAGCGGATGATCGAACCGGCGGTGGACAATCTGAACGCGAAGCTCGACGCGGTGGATGCGCGGGCCGACGCGGCGCGCGACCGGGCGCGCGGCTTCTGGGGCCGGCTCTTCGGGCGGAAATAGCCCCCGGCATGGCGGGCGGCGCGCCGTCGGCCGGCCGGGCAAGTGAGTATTTGGGCAAGAAGCAAAGCCCAATCCGGCAAGGCGGGGCGGCGATCATGCCGGCGCGGGGGCGCGCCGTTTCGCCGCCCCCTTGTCACGGTCCTGCATTGCTCCTTGCCCAAATACTCAAAAAAAGACGCCCCCGCCGGGCGCGCGGCGGGGGCGTCCTGCGCGGGGGCGGCGCTTACTTGCGCAGCGTGCCGCCGGTGGCCTTGGCGACCTTCTCGACGATCTTCGCCGAGACCGCCTCGATGTCCTTGTCGGTCAGCGTCGCCGCCTGCGGTTGCAGGCGCACGGTGATGGCCAGGGATTTCTTGCCCGCGCCCATCTG
>JBDHSR010000110.1:0-8839 GCA_039808305.1 Gemmobacter sp.
GCGCTGGAGGCGCTGGATCGGCATGGCGGGGTGAAGGGCGGCTATCTCGCGGCGCACCGGATCTGCCGGTGCCATCCTTGGGGCGGATCGGGCTACGATCCGGTGCCGGGGGCGGATCCGGAGCATGACCGGAGCGGGGCGGATCGCGATTCGCGTTGAGCAGGGCCGCGCTCTGGCCGGCTGGAATGCTGCCCCCGGAAGCCCCTAGGATAGCGGTCTCCAAGCCTTTCGTGTGAGCTCTTCCCCCGCCCGGAATCAAGGCGCGAAGCGCCGCCGGGCAGCGCCCGACCGCCCCCTCGGGCGGGCGCTTCGGTGACGCTGGCGCGATGATCCAACATAGGCGGTGCTTCACCATAAAGCGGCGACCACAGATGTTGCAGCGCCCACCCGGCGGTCGGGCGCTGCCCTCTGTGGCGTGGGGTGTTGAGGGGGAAAGGGTGGGACTTGGAAGGGGTTACACGCGCGGCAAGAACCGTCGATCCGCCCCAACGGCGCCGACATCTCACGGACGCGGCGCCGCCGCCCGGCGCAGGCGGTCGTTGATCGCGCGGCCGAGGCCGGTTTCCGGCACCGGGGCGAAGGCGATGGCGCCCGTGGGGCCGGCCAGCGCATCGGCCTCGCGCAGCAGATGGAACAGGTTCGCCGCCGCCTCGACCAGATCGCCGGAGGGCGAGAGGTTCAGCGCCCCCCCCACCGGACCGAAACCCACGAAGGTCTCGCCCGGCAGCGGCTCGGTCACCCCCAGCCGCACCCGCGCCTCGGGCGCGTAATGCGAGGCGAGTTGCCCCGGTGCCTTGGGCCGCGCCGGATCGCCCGGCAGCAGCAGCGGATGGCTCAGCACCGCCTCCACCGCCTCCACCGGCACGCCGCCGGGGCGCAGCAGCGTCGGCGCGCCGTCCATCCCGAGGATGGTGCTTTCCACCCCCACCGCGCAGGGCCCGCCATCCAGCACCGCCTCGATCCGCCCGGACAGCCCGGCCAGCACATGCGCCGCCCGCGTCGGCGACACCCGGCCCGAGGGATTGGCGGAGGGCGCGGCCAGCGGCAGCCCCGCCGCGCGCAGGAGCGCGCGGGCGGCGGGATGGGCGGGCAGGCGGATCGCCACCGTCTCCAGCCCCGCCGTGACCAGCGGTGACAGGCCGGCATCGGGGCGCAGGGGCAGCACCAGCGTCAGCGGGCCGGGCCAGAACGCCGCCGCCAGCCGCTCCGCCTCGGGCGTGAGCACCGCGTAACGCGCCACCGCCGCCAGATCCGGCAGATGCACGATCAGCGGGTTGAACGCGGGCCGCGCCTTCGCCTCGTAGATCCGCGCCACCGTCCGGTCGCTCCGCGCGTCGCCCGCCAGCCCGTAGACGGTTTCGGTCGGCATGGCGACCAGCCCGCCCGCGCGCAGGATCGCGGCGGCCTCGGCGATGCCTTCCGGCGTGGCTTGCAGGTGGCGGGTTTGCATGGCTCGTGACGCAGCGTTGAACTTGAGGCGGTTTGACCTTGGGTTAATCTCGCCGCCGAACCTTTCGCCCCAGATAGACCCGCGCGCCCCGGATGCCAAGCGCGGGAAAAGGAGGATTGATGCCCTATCGCGCCCCGGTTTCCGAATATCGCTTCGTCTTCGATCATGTCGTGGGCTTCGGGCAGGTCGCCGCCACCGATCTTTTCGCCGAGGCCGCGCCCGAGACGGTGGAGGCGATCCTGTCGGAGGCCGGCAAGCTGTCCGAAACCGTGCTGGCGCCGCTGAACCGGGCGGGCGACCTGACGCCGGCGAGGCTGGAGAACGGCGTGGTGCGCAGCTCTCCCGGTTTCGCCGAAGGCTATCGCGCCATCGCCGAGGGCGGCTGGGTCGGCATGGCGGCGA
This sequence comes from Gemmobacter sp., assembly GCA_039808305.1. Classification (GTDB taxonomy): domain Bacteria; phylum Pseudomonadota; class Alphaproteobacteria; order Rhodobacterales; family Rhodobacteraceae; genus Gemmobacter. The sequence continues at coordinate 1,853 of JBDHSR010000110.1, forward strand.
GCGCGGAGCATGGGGGGATGGGCCTGCCGATCTCGGTCGCGACAGCGGTGCACGAGATGCTGGGCTCGGCCTGCCTCGCCTTGCAGCTCAACCCGCTGATGACGCAGGGCCAGATCGAGGCGCTGGAACATCACGCCTCGGACGAGATCAAGGCGCTTTACATCCCGAAGCTGGTCTCCGGCGAATGGTGCGGCACGATGAACCTGACCGAGGCCGGGGCGGGCTCGGACGTGGGGGCGCTGCGCACCAGGGCGGAGCGGAACGGCGACGGCACCTATGCCATCACCGGGCAGAAGATCTTCATCACCTGGGGCGACAACGATTTCGCGGGCAATATCTGCCATCTGGTGCTGGCGCGGCTGCCCGACGGCGCGCCGGGCACGCGGGGCATCAGCCTCTTCATGGTGCCGAAATTCATCCCCGATGCCGAAGGCAATCCGGGGCGGCGCAACAGCCTTTCGGTGGTCAGCCTCGAACACAAGCTGGGCCTGCACGGCTCGCCCACCGCGGTGATGCAATATGACGGCGCGACCGGCTGGCTGATCGGCGAGGAACACAAGGGCATGGCCGCGATGTTCACCATGATGAACAACGCCCGGCTCGGGGTCGGGATGCAGGGCGTCTCGGTGGCCGAGGCCGCGTTCCAGCAGGCGCTGGCCTTCGCGCAGGAGCGCCGGCAGGGCCGCACGCCCCTGGGTGACGGCGCGATCATCGACCATGCCGATGTGCGGCGGATGCTGGCGCAGATGAAGGCCGAGACCTTCAGCGCCCGCGCCATCGGCCTCGCCTGCGCGGTGGCGATCGACATGGCGCGCGCCACCGGCAGCGCCGAATGGCAGGCCCGCGCCGCGCTGCTGACCCCCATCGCCAAGGCCTACGGCACCGATATGGGCAACGAGGTCGCGCATCTCGGCGTGCAGGTCCATGGCGGCATGGGTTTCATCGAGGAGACCGGCGCGGCGCAATTCAGCCGCGACGTGCGGGTGACCGCGATCTATGAAGGCACCAACGGCATCCAGGCGATGGATCTGGTGGGGCGCAAGATGATGGATGGCGGGGCGGCGGCCTATCGGCTGCTTCAGGAGGTCGAGGACCACGCGCGCGAGGCGCGGGGCCTGTTGCCCGATCTGGCCGGCGATGTCTGGGCCGGTGCCGAGGCGCTGCGCGAGGGCACCGAATGGCTGGTGGCGCAGGGGGCCGACGACCGCAACGCCGGGGCGGTGCCCTATCTGCGCGCCTTCGCGCGGGTGCTGGGCGGGCATTACCACCTGAAGGCGGCGCTGGCCGATGCGGCGCGGCTGCCGCTCGCCCGCGTGGCGATCCGCCGCCTCATGCCGGAACACACCGCGCTGCTCGCGCAGATGCGCGAGGGGGCCGAGGGGCTTTACGCGCTGACCCCCGACCTGCTGGCCTCGTGATGGAGGGGATCCGCTATCCGCTGGAGGCGCCGGATCCCGGCGCGGCGGTCGAGGTCGCCGAGGGCGTGCTCTGGCTGCGCCTGCCGCTGCCGATGGCGCTCGATCACGTCAATGTCTACGCGCTGGACGAGGGCGACGGCTGGACGGTGATCGACACCGGCCTCGACAGCCGCAAGAGCCGCGCGATGTGGGAGGCGCTGCTGGCCGGCCCCTTGCGCGGGCGTCCGGTGCGGCGGGTGGTGGTGACGCATCATCACCCCGATCATGTCGGCCTCGCCGGCTGGTTCCAGGCGCGCGGGGCGGAGCTCTGGATGCCGCGCACCGGCTGGCTTTACGCGCGGATGCTGACGCTCGACACCCAGGAAAAGGCGGTGGCCGAACAGGTCGCCTTCTGGCGCGGCGCCGGCATGGAGCCCTCGATCCTCGCGCAGCGCATGGCGGAACGCCCGTTCAACTTCGCCGATGTGGTGCATCCGATGCCGCTCGGCTTCACTCGGCTGCTGGAGGGCGCCACGGTCGAGATGGGCGGGCGGCAATGGCGGGTGCGGATGGGCGACGGCCACGCCCCGGAACATGCGACTTTCTGGAGCGAGGCCGACGATCTGGTGCTGGGCGGCGACCAGCTCCTGCCCTCGATCTCGCCCAATATCGGCGTCTACCCGACCGAGCCGGAGGCCGATCCCTTGGGTGACTGGATCGCCTCCTGCCGACGCTTCGCCGAGATCGCGGAGAACCGGCATTTCGTGCTGCCCGGCCATAAACTCCCCTTCACCGGCCTGCCGCTGCGCCTGCGCCAGATGGAGGAGAATCACCATTCCGCCATCGCCCGGCTGCTGGATTTCCTCGACACGCCGCGCAGCGCCGCCGCCTGTTTCCCGGCGCTGTTCAAGCGCGAGATCGGGGCGGGGGAATACGGGCTCGCGCTGGTCGAGGCGGTGGCGCATCTCAATTACCTCTTGCACCGGGGCCGGGTCCGGCGTTCCCTGAACGGGGAAGGAGCCTGGATATGGAAACGCGCATGACAGAGATCAGCACCTCGGCCGAGGTGATGGAGGCTTCCGCGCTGCCCTGCGCCGGCGCGGTGCATGCCGACCCCGACGCGCCGCCCTCGCCCGAGCAGCAGCCGCTGCCCGCCGCCCTCTGCCGCCAGCCGGTCGAGGAGAAAAGCGAGGCGCAATGGGCCTATGAGCGGCTGATCCTCTATATCCGCAACTTCGAAAGCCAGCTCGATTCGAAGCACGAGATCGCCATGGGCTTCGCCGGCAGCGAGGCCGGGGTGCTGCGCATCGAGGGGCTGGGCTATTTCGACCCGGACGTGATCACCTTCTACGGCCGCGACGAGGACGGGGGCAGGATGCAGCTCGTGCAGCATGTCAGCCAGCTCAATGTCGTGCTGCGCGCCGTCCCGCGCGAGGCGCCGGACGAGCCCGCCCGCCGCATCGGTTTCCGCCTCGCCCGCGACTGGGAGGCGGCGCAACCGGCCGAAACCGTGCAAGCGGGGGCGTGACAGGCCGGAGTGAATCGGCTATTGGGCGGAAAAAGCGCCATTTTCGGGAGACGCAGCATGGCCGAACACAAGCATGGCAGCATGAATGTCCGCGAGCATGAAAAGACCTTCGCCGGGTTCATCCGCCTGAGCACCTGGGCCGCCGGGATCGCCATCGGCGTGCTGATCTTCCTCGCGCTGGCCAATTCCTGAGCCTGATCGCCGCTTCCCGACCTGTGCCCGACTTCTGAAGGAGCGCCCGATGCGCCGCCATCTGCTCAGCCTTGCGCTGGTCGCTGTTCTTGCGGCCTGCGGCGCGGCGCAACCGTCATGGGCCCCGGACGAGGCGGTCGCCAAGGCGCGCTACGTCCATGACGGCCCGCCGGCGATCACCCTCTTCACGGTGACCAGCACCCGCAACGGCTCTGGCGCGCATTCGGGGCTGATGATCAACGGCTCGCAGCGCATCATGTTCGATCCGGCCGGAAGCTGGGCCCTGCCGCGTCTGGCCGAGCGCAACGACGTGCATTTCGGCATGACCGAGAAGATGGTCAATTTCTACATCGACTACCACGCGCGCGAGACCTTCGATGTCTACGAGCAGACGGTGGTGGTCTCGCCGCAGGTGGCCGAACTCGCGATGCAGCGGGCGATGGCCTATGGCGCGGTGGCCAAGGCGCATTGCACCTATTCCGTCTCGAAGATCCTCGAAGGCGTGCCGGGCTTCGAATCGCTGCCGCAGACCTATTTCCCCAAGAAATACATGGATGCCTTCGGGCAGCTGCCGGGCGTGACCACGCGCAAGATCACCGATGACGATGCCGACGACAATCACGGCATCCTGATGATCCAGGCCGAGGACGACCTGCACACGCCGAACCGCTGATCAGCCGAGCAGCAGCGGCAGGCCGAACAGCGTGAGGATCCCGGCCGCGATGGCGGCCAGCGTGTTTCGGGTGAGGATGCCGGCCGCCACCGTCGCCAGCGCGGCGGCGAGGCGGGCCGGATCGGTCTCGCCCCCGGTGGCGGCGGGCCAGAGCACGGCGGGCGCCACCAGCCCCGGAATGACCGCCATCGGCGTATAGCGCAGCAGTTTCAGCACCAAGGGCGGCAATGCCCGGTTGCCGATCATGCCGAGGAACGAGAAGCGCAGCAGGAAGGTCAGCGCGCCCAGGGCGAGGACCATGGTCCAGAGCTGCGCCTTGTCGGCGATGATCGGCGACATCACGCCTTCCTTTCCATGATCGTCTCGACCAGGGCGCCCGTGGCCATGGCGACCAGCCCCGCGACCAGCAGGCCCGAGGAATAGGGCATCCACCACAGCGCCAGCGTCACCCCCACCGAGACCACGGCGGCGGCGTAATGCGCCGCCGTGCGCAAGACCGGCGCGATCATGGCGAGGAAGGCCACCGGCACCGCGAAATCCAGCGCGTAATCCGGCGGGATCGCCTTGCCGAAGGTCGCCCCCAGCCAGGTCGCGCCGAACCAGAGCGGGCAGAGCGGCAGCACCGAGCCGAAGAAGAAGGCCAGCTTCTCGGCCAGCGGGCGCGAAGGCGCGCGCTCGTATTCCGTCGCGGCGATGAGATAGCTCTGGTCGACCAGGCAATAGGACACCACCGCGCGCTGCCACAGCTTCGCCGGGCCGAGATGCGGGGCGAGCGAGGCGGAATACATCGCCATCCGCAGGTTCACCGCCGCCGCCGTCAGGATCGCGATCAGGAGCGGCGCGCCGTCCTGCGCCAGTTGCAGCGCGGCGAATTGCGCCGCCCCCGCCAGCACCATGACCGAGAAGGCCAGCGCCTCGAACACCGTCAGCCCGGCATCGGTCGCCACCACGCCGAACAGCAGGCCGAACGGGCCGATCACCAGCACGAAGGGCAGCGCGGCAAGGGCGCCTCGGCGGAATGCGGCGCGCAGAAGGGTCCGGTCGGCGGTCATCGGGGTTCCGGCTTTACGGGTGGACGCCGAAGGCTTAGGGCTTTGACCGGGGCGATGCAAGCGGGCCCCGGGCGGAGGCGGCGTGCGGATTTTCGGGGTCATCCTGGCGGGCGGGGCCGGGCGGCGGATGGGCGGGGCCGACAAGGCGCTGCTGCCGCTGGCCGGGCGGCCGCTGGTCGCCCATGTCATCGACCGGCTGGAGCCGCAGGTGGAACGGCTGGCGATCTCGGCCAATGGCGACCCGGCGCGGCTGGCCTTCACCGGCCTGCCGGTGCTGCCCGATGCGGTGCCGCAGGGGCCGCTCTCCGGCGTTCTGGCCGCGCTCGACTGGGCCGAGGGGGCGGATGCGGTGGTCAGCGTCTCGGTCGACACGCCGTTCCTGCCGGGCGATCTGGTGCCCCGGCTCTGGCTCGCCGGCGAGGGCGGGCTGGCGGTGGCTTCCTGCGGCGGGCGGCTGCATCCGGTCTGCGCGCTTTGGCCCCGCGCGCTGCGCGCGCCGCTCCGCGCCTATATCGCCGAGGGTGGCGCCAAGGTGATGCGGTTCTGCGCCGAGCACGGTGCGGCGGAGGCGGTGTTTCCCGGCGGCGATCCCGATCCGTTCCAGAACCTCAACAGCCCCGAGGATCTGGCGGCGGCGGAACGGGCGATCCGATGCGCGGGCTGAATGTCGCGGTGGTGGACTGGTCCGCCGCCTCCGCCCCCAGCCCGCGCCGTCCCTCGGCGGATGCGATCTGGCTGGGCCTCTGCACCGATGATGGCGAGGACCAGCATTATTGCCGCACCCGCGCCGAGGCCGAGGCGCGGCTGGCCGACCTGATCGCCAGCGGCGACTGGCTGGTCGGCTTCGATTTCCCGATGGGCTACCCGGAGGGCTTCGCGGCAAGGCTCACCGGCCGGCCCGGCGCGCCTTCGGTCTGGGATTGGCTGGAGGCGCGGGTCGAGGACGGGCCGGACAACCGCAACAACCGTTTCGCGCTGGCCGCCGCGATCAACCGCCGCTTCGGCGGCGGGCCGTTCTGGGGCCGCCCGGCGGGCCTTGACCTGCCGGACCTGCCCGCGCGCAAGACCGTGGATTACGCGGCCCTCGGCCTGCCCGAGCGGCGGCGGGTGGAGCTTGTGGTGCCGCGCGCCCAGCCGGTCTGGAAGCTCTATACCACCGGCTCGGTCGGTTCGCAGGCGCTGATGGGCCTGCCGCTGGTGGCCCGGCTGGCGCGGCGGGCCGATGTCGCGGTCTGGCCCTTCGCGCCGCCGCGCCGGGTGACGCTGGCCGAGATCTACCCCTCGCTGCTCGACCTGCTGGTGCGCGCCGCGCCGGGGATCAAGGACCGCGCGCAGGTTCGCCTGCTCGCCCGCGCGCTGCACCGGCTGGCGCGGGAGGGGCGGCTCGGGCCGCTGATGGCCGAGGTGCCGCCCGAGGCGCTGCCGGACGAGGGCTGGATCCTCGGCGCCGGCCATGCCGCCCTGCTCGGGGAGGCCGCGACATGGCCGTGACCATCCTGCGCGGCCTGCCCGAAGAGCACCGCGCCGCCGCCGCCCGGCTTTACTGGCAGGCGTTCGGCGACAAGCTGGGCCGCGTCATGGGGCCGGAGCCGCGCGCGCTGGATTATCTGCGCCGGGTGATCCGCGCCGATCACGCGCTGGCCGCGATGGAGGGGGATCGGCTTCTGGGCTTCGCCGGCTTCAAGTCGCCCCGCGGCGGCTTCGCCGATGGCGGCTGGGCCGAGATGCGGCCGGTCTATGGCGTGCCGGGCGCCGGCTGGCGGCTCGCGCTGCTCAGCGCGCTCAGCCGGCAGGTCGACAACGAGCGCTTTCTGGTGGACGGCATCTGCGTGATGCCCGAGCGGCGCGGCGAGGGGATCGGCGCGCAACTGGTCGCCGCCCTCTGCGCCGAGGCGGCGCGGCGCGGCTATCCGGCGGTGCGGCTGGAGGTGATCGACCGCAACACCCGGGCCCGCGCGCTTTACGAACGGCTGGGCTTCCGCGTGGTGGCCGAGGAGGAGCTGGGTCTGCTGCGCCTCGCCTTCGGCTTCCGCCGGACGGCGACGATGGTGCGGGAATTGCGGGAGGAGGGCTAGGCTGTGAACCTATAAACGGGATTCCGCTTGAGGGTTGGGTGTGATTCACTTCCGGGTCTGGAGGTGACGA